>JAVVGG010000047.1:0-10567 GCA_032249275.1 Desulfurococcales archaeon | reverse complement strand
GGGCTTTTAAGAAAAGGCTTAGAGAAGAGCTTATGAAGGATAACCCCTACGCAGCTATCTTATAAAGACGTAAGTCCCTAGATATAGTATCTAGCACTTGACAGAGACTCTTATGGCTTTTTAGCAAGAGCCTCTACTAGCTTATTAATTATAAGATCCCTTAGGCTATCTATGCTTGCTCTCATCTGCTTCATATCAGACTCTAAACCCTCAACCCCCTTCTCTAGAAGCTCAATCCTCATGATCATGTTTCTCTCAACCTCCCCAATCCTTTTTTCAAGCATATCCATCCTCCTCTCAATAAGATCCATCCTCTTCTCTATAGACTCCATCCTTGCTTTAAGACTTTCTTCAAGGCTAGCTATCCTCTTCTCTATAGACTCCATCCTTGCTTCTAAAGTCATTCTAGTTGCCTCCATTAATAGGAAGCCAATCTCCCAATCGCTCAGCTTTTCACCCTTAACAGCCCTATCTATGATCCTCTTAGCATATTCCGTAAGAATAGAAACTATAACATTGACCCCAATAGATGCAGCATGCTCTGCCATAGACCTCTAGAAGATGTATACGTTGCAGAGACTAAAAAGTTATAAATCTTAACAATCCTAACTTCTACCCCTGATCTCCTCCCCTCCTTGAAAGGCGAGGCTTTCGATTGTAACAATTGTAACATGCATGTAAGAATCTTAGATTAGTCTATCGAGTAGGTGGAGATTAAAGGGGAGATAGTCAGCTCTTATCTCTATGGGGATTGTTACAAAGCCAGAGACCTTTTCATTGGATGTGAGATACATATTATTTGAGATCTTCGATCTATGATCTGTTTGGAGCTGTATATAAATTTATATCGTGCCTGGGGCTTATTTCTCCTGCTATGTTGGTTAGCATGAGTTTTCTCACCTCATCTAGCTCCTTGGTTCTCTTAAGGATCCATGAGAGCTTTACATAGGCTGTCTCTGGTAGCATGTCCTCGCACGGGATCACCCCTGCCCTCAGCATCTCCCTTCCAGTTGTATATACCATTAGATTCACCCTTCCGTGGAGTGTTTGAGAGGTTATCGCTACTGGGATACCCTCTTCTGTTGCCCTTTTAAGGGTTGGTATCAGCTTTTCCGGTACGTGGCCGAATCCTGTGCCGGCTATCACTATCCCTCTATATTTCTTGTCTATTAGCATCTCTATGATCTCAGGCTCTATGCCTGGATAGCTATATATCAGGGCTACCTTCCTTTCAAAGCCATTCACAAGTCTCGGCTCTCCCTTGCTCCTGGGTCTGTAGCTGTTATCTATGATTCTTATGCTCCTCCTATATGGATCTACAACCGCTATGGGCCTAGCATTTATAGATTGGAAGGCATCCCTCCTAGATGTATGCATCTTCCTAACCCTTGTCCCCCTATGAATAGCTATCTCTGTGTCGGAGGTGTTACTATGCATGGCAACAACAGATTCCGCGAATGGCGCTTTGGATGCAGCTATCAAGGCCCCTATGAAGTTGATCGCAGCATCCGTGCTAGGCCTATCACTACTCCTCTGAGAACCAACGAAAACAACCGGGGTTCTCATATCCTGTATTGCAAAGGCTATTGCAGACGCTGTATATCCCATGGTATCTGTGCCGTGTGTAACCACTATGCCGTCATAGCTGCTAACCATAGATCTATATATAGCCTCGGCAATCCTCTCCCAATACTCAGGCTCCATATTCTCAGACAGGATACTCATTATAATCTCAACATCTATAGATGCAACCTCGCCCGCCTCTGGTATAACCTCTAGAAGCTCCTCAGGCGCCATGGCAGGTCTAACAGCGCCTGTGTCATATTCAACCTTAGAAGCTATCGTACCCCCAGTCCCTATAACCTTCACAGAAGAACCAGACCCCTTAGGTGTTGGGGAGATCATTCTCTGCCTCTGATCACCGGGCTTTCTCCTGCTGATAACCTCTATATAGGTGCTGCTATCAATTCTAACGCCGATGTTATAGCCACTACCAAGCTTGATCACAAGTATATCTGGGGCTGAGTATGAGTGCTTTGGCATCACAATACCCTCATAGACTATATCGCCCTTCCTAACCCTAACAAGATCGCCTACCTCCAACCCGAGATCCTCTGGGATCCCCATCCCATTCCCACATATTATTAACGCCAAGCCTATATTATAATGAGGATAGATGCTGGCAATCAAGCCTAGGAGCTTCTCAATAAGGATAGGGGATAGAGAGATTGAAATAGGATCTAAGGTGATAGAGATACTAAGGATAGTCAAGATGAGGGGGACCCTAAAAGCAGCATCGAAGGAGCTGGGGATATCATATAGAGGTGTTCTAAGCATAGTAAGAAAGCTCGAGAAAGAGCTAGGCGAAAGGCTTATCGAGACTAGAAGGGGTAGAGGGGCTAGAGCCCGTCTAACAAGGCTTGGCGAGGAAATCCTTGATATATATCTAAGCACGAAGATGGAGGGGATGAGCTTCAGAAACAAGATCCCTGCGAGGGTTATCTCAATAGAGAGGGAGGGTATGTCGGCGATAGTCACGGTAGAGACATCACCATCGATAGCGAAGGCCCTGATAACAAGTGAAGCCCTGGAAGAGCTGGGGCTGAAGATAGGGGACTCTGTAAACCTCGTTATAAAGGCTACAAACATAGCATTGATCAAATAGAGTGTTTATATAAAAATGATGATATACAGATCTAGGGGAATAGTATCTGGGCTAGATCTCTCGGGAAGCTATAGGAGATGCAGCGGCTACTCAGAGATAGATATAGAATCGAGATCCATAGTTAGAGCCGCATGTCTCTACAGAGATGAGGATATAGTGTTAACAATAGCTAATAGAGCATCCGTAGTAGCCATAGACGCCCCAATAGCAAGGGAAGCTAAGATGAGGGAGCTCGATAGAATAGCTATTAGAAGAGGCTACAGAGTATTGCCGCCAAGTCTAGGTGGGATGAGGATGCTCACCCAAAGAGCATGGAAGATCTATTTAGAGCTGACAAGCCTAGGGGTAGAGGTGATAGAGACGCATCCAGGAAGTGCTCTGAAAAGCTCAGGCTCCGAAAGCCTTGAAGATCTACTAAACATCTATGGTATAAAAACATCTCAAGAGATCATAAGTAAAAGCCGGGAGAAAGATATAAGAGATGCAATAATAGCATCCATAGTAGCATATTGCTATTATATAGAAAAAAGATGTATCGAGGAGATAAGGGCTTCTGATGGAACATTATATCTGCTTAAACCTCTAAAACAACATATGACCAGCTAATATTCTACAGAAATTCTTAATGGGGATCTAACATGGTTGACATGGCTCTAAAACTAGATAAAAAGCCAGCTTACCCATACGGATGTCCCTGCGGGGGAGGTGGAAGCCCCCGATGCCGTAGGGCTAAAAACCCGTGGATCAAAAAACACAGCAATCCAAAACAAGAGAATATCAGCGACAATCAACAACCATTGAGGGACAAGCGGATCAGAGGGAGATCAGCTGTGTTTCTCGCCTCCTCTACGTCTGAGGAGGGTTCTCCTAAAGATCTCCATTTTAAGCATCTGGATCGCATAAGCCGGATCCACACCCTTGGGGCATACGCGGCTGCAGGATCCTGCGAATTCACATGACCATACACCCTCAAACGTATCTACATGCTCTAACCTTGAGATCCCACCTTCGTCTCTCGAGTCTGCATACCACCTATATGCCTGGGCCAATGCCTGGGGCCCCAGGAACCATGGTTTTTCGGCAACTACCGGGCATGCTGCTATGCATAAGCCGCATTTTATACAATATGCAAATGGTATGAAGTTTTCCAGCTGCTCTGGTGTCTGCATATACTCCTTCTCTGCTCTGAACTGCTCCTCCTCATCCTTTCTGATTAGATAGGGCTTTACATATCTATGTTTTTTGAAGAAGTCAGACATATCGGTTGCAAGATCTCTTAGTATTTTGAAGTTATACATAGGCTCAACCGATATTCTCTCGCTGTCGAGTCTAGATATGTTGGTTTCACATGCAAGCCTGGGAACACCGTTTATAACCATTCCACACGAGCCGCATATACCCATCCTACAGCTATATCTGAGAGCTAGAGTTGGATCCTGGCTCTCTACTATCTTTAGAAGCGCGTCTAATACCGTGGCGTATCTGTCGACCTCTACCTTATATTCTCTCGTATAGAACCCCTTCTCAGGATCATATCTCTTGACAGCTATAACAACGCTTTTAATATTCCTACCACCCTGCATTTTTAACCACCCCTATGACCTCCCCTCATAACATATAGTACTCCGAAGATGCCGAACAATAGGGATGCTATGAGGAGGAGCGCTTCCAAAGGCTTTAAAAGGATCCTCATGGGGTGTGGGAGGAGCGTTGCTACCATGACTAGCCATATAAGGATCATTGAACCGAAGTAGCCTAGATAGTGGAATAGCATGACCCTGCTAGCCCCAGCCATAGAGCCACCCCGCTATAAATGCTATAGGCCCTAAAACCCAGATTACAATTGCCACATAGAGGGCTATCCTAGCAAGCATGGCCCTAGAGTAGTATCTCCTAACAAGCCTCTCCCTTATATTCTCCGCTATGTAGCTGTAGGCAGACCCCCTGCTATATATCATTAGAAATCCCTTTGAAAGCTCGTAGAATGATGGTGTTAGCAGGGCCCAGTATATTAGCGTTGAGATCCTGAATATAGCTTCTGTAATCCCTGAAGGCGCTGCTATGTGAGCCAGTATCGCTAGTGCCTCTATAATTGAGTATATAGATGCTATTTTATAGAAATGCACATGAATCCAGGCTTCTAAATCATATCTCCTCAGATCTTGTCTATTCATAGCCACATAGATCACCCTAGTATTTCCTCTCCTCAGCAGCCCACTTAGTTATTCTAACAGGTGCATAGCTTATATAGGGCGGCTCTCCCCTTCTATAGAATACCAGCGTGTGTTTGAGCCAGTTCACATCATCCCTCTTGGGGTAGTCAAGTCTATAGTGGGCACCCCTAGACTCGGTTCTGTTGAGAGCACCCACAACTATGGTTTCTGCAACATCTAGCATGAAGTCTATTTCGAGGAAGTCCCTCAAATTATTGTTATATATCCTCACCCTATTCTCCACCCTTGCCTTCGAGAACCTCTCCTTAAGCCTTTTAAGCCTGCTCCAGGCCTCTTCAAGGCCCCTCTGATCTCTGAAAACCCCTACCAGTGAATCCATCATGGTCTGAATCTCCCTCCTAATATCATATGGATTCTCTGGATTGCTCTCCGTGTGTAGGAGTCTATCGAAGATCCTCTTCTCCTCGTTCTTCACAGCTGTGTCAACGGCTGTGCTGATCTGTAACATGCTATCGGGAGCATTCATGGCATATCTAGCCGCTGCCTCACCAGTAAGCCTCCCCCACACAGCGCACTCCGCTAGCGCGTTGCTCCCAAGTCTGTTGGCACCATGAATGCTTACAGATGCCACCTCACCTGCAGCCCATAGATTTGGTATCCTGGTGCTCTGCTCATCCAGCATAACCTGCCCATATGTATCTGTATGTATACCCCCCATTGTATAGTGGACAGCAGGTCTAACCGGTATAGGCTCGCTAACAGGATCGACACCTATTAGCTTTCTAGAGAGCTCCCTTATCATTGGAAGCCTCTCATTTATCTTCTCCTCGCCCAGGTGCCTCAGATCTAGGTAGACATATTCCAAGTCAGACTCCTCATGGACAAACCCCCTGCCCTCCTTAATCTCTGTCATTATAGCCCTGGAAATTATATCCCTCGGGGCTAGCTCCATCCTCTGGGGGGCATATCTCTTTAGAAACCTCTCCCCCTGCTTATTAACCAGATACCCCCCCTCACCCCTGGCTGCCTCTGTTATCAAGACACCGCTTGGAACCATACCAGTTGGGTGGAACTGGACAAACTCCATATCCTTTATCGGTATCCCAGCCCTATAGGCTATAGCGATTCCATCGCCCGTGTTTGAGTGGGCAACGGTTACGAATGAATACACCCTGCCAGCTCCCCCAGTAGCTATTATCCCCGCCTTGCCAAGGAAGACCCTATACTCCCCAGCCGCCATATCTATAGCCGTTATCCCCTTGAATAATCCGTTCTCCAATATGATCGATGTTACGAAGTTCTCGTGGAAGAACTCAACATTATCGAATCTCTGTAGATTATCGTAGAGGGTGCTCATCATGAAGAACCCTGTTTTATCCGCTGCAAAGGCCGTTCTAGGAACACTCATACCTCCAAAGGGCCTCTGAGCTATCCTACCGTCTGGAAGCCTGCTCCACGGCGTGCCTAGATGTTCGAAGAACTTTATCTCCTCTGGTGCGAGCTTAACCAGGATCTCGACGGCATCCTGATCTGCTAGGAAATCACTTCCCTTAACAGTATCATATGCATGGAGCTCAATACTATCGTTATTCTCCTTTGGATAGAGAACACCGCTTATACCACCCTCAGCACTTACAGAGTGGCTCCTCATCGCATGTAGTTTAGATATAACTGCTATCCTCAACCTACTCTTAGAGGTTAGAGCTGCTTGGAAAGCCGCCCTCAAACCCGCCAAACCAGATCCGATGATAAGCACGTCATAGCGTAGAACCTCAACCATAGCTTCACCAATCATTTCTATACTACCTAGAATATATCTATATAATCCATGGCAACCATATATAAATCAGTTAAACTATTTAATTATAGCTAAGACAGAACCTCCCTAGGTATAACCATAAACCTTGTATAAAGAGTTAGTGGGATAAGCATCTAGATAGAGGGCGGCTACCCATTGGGGTGGGGGTTAGGAGTCGAGCCCAAGCCAAACCTATATAGATTCCATGTGGATCTGGATACTATATATCCAATACAATTGATACCTTCCACATACCATCCTGTGTTTTCTCCAGCGACATCTGGGAATATGTTACAGCTTTAACAACTATTCCTGGAACATGTCTTCTTGGATCGAATCTCTCTCCCGCAGCATACCCTTTTAATATATATACCTGCTCCCCCTTCTCCTCAACTCTATATATTCCACTCACTAAAAACCTCGAGAACACAAGCCCTCTAAGGTCGTGAAGTATTAGCAGGTCTTCGAGCCACCTATAAAGCAGATTCTCAAGATCGAAGCCCCTAGACGAAATGCTAACCCCAACCACAGGCGACACCCTGGATAGATCAGGGGTTATATATCTAAACATCCCGATAGCAGCATATTCAAAGAGTTCCTCTAAATTCCTAGCCTCTACTATATACATCACATCAGCTGTATGATCTACATCTATGATCCTAGCTGAGTAGCTGCTCGTCAAAATCACCCATAACTTCTATAAAATACCTAGTATTTAGCGTTTCCCTTGCTATAATAGAAAGTCGAGTTTAACCTTTATCTTAGAAGATGCCTGTAGAGATTCTAGAAGAAACATGTTTGCAGAAACCTCAACTTCCAGCATCAAAAGGTGAGAGATAGATATAGAGGCTTAAAACATTATAAAGCTAAATCTAGCACTTTAACCTCCTCCCCGCCCTAAAAGGGTGAGATTCTCAGCTGTAAATAGATATTGATGTTAAATATTGCGAGAGGATGAGCTGAAATACCCATTGCCCTGCTAGATCGGTGTTTCTCAATATAAAAATTATCTAAATATTACTGTGATCTATTGCTAATTCTATTACTAATGTTTGGGAAAACCAACAAAGGTTTAAAGTTAAATTTATAAGGAGGTTATATTCAAAATAAATTTGGTGGGGAATATGGCTAAGAAGAAGGAGGAGAAGAAGGAACAGAAGGGTCAGGAGCAGCAAAAGCAGCAAAAGAAGAAGTAGGGCTATGAAGATTTACTATGATCCAAACTTTTTTACCATGTATCTCTCAAACCATATATGCTGTCAACACAATACCATCTGGAGATCGTATTCTCTATAACTGAAAGCCTATTCCTCGAGTTGGGGAGATCTATGGATGGCTTTGATTATTAATAAGGATTGGGGTTATTAAATTAATGGCGAATATGAGAATTGTGATGCAGAGGGAGAGCTCGGATCCAAGTGGTAAGATGGGTTATCTAGATCCCAGGGTAGCCCTTATACTTATCTCCCTTGTTTCCTCTCTTGCTATACTTTTGCTCAGGATATCTGCGTATCTCTATAGCGGTAGTCTAGCTGTCCTTGTGGATAGTGTTCACAGTGTTAGCGATATTATGGCCGGGCTGGTTGCTCTTATAGCCTTGAGGGTTGCTTTAAAGGAACCTGATCCTGAGCATCCCTATGGACATGGTAAGGCTGAGAGCCTGGGGTCTCTAGGGATCTCTGTGGCTTTGATAGCGGTGCTGATCTATATATTATACGAGGCTCTGCTGAGGGTCTTCTGGGGATATGGTGTTGAGGTGGATTTCACGCCGGTGGTTTCCCTCATGATAGGATCTACAATAGCTATAGATTTCTGGAGATCCAGGGCCCTGGCTAGGGGGGCAGAGAAATACGGATCTCTTATACTTGCGTCAGACGCCCTACACTATAGAAGCGATCTATATGCAACATCCTCAGTACTACTCCTATCTATCCTGGGCATCGTGCTTGGGAAGGGTATCTTCCTATCTATACTAGACCTCGGAATCGCCCTAGCTATTTCCCTGTACTTTGCATATGCAGCGATAAGGCTTGCCAAAACAGCTATAGACGATCTTATGGATAGGGCTCCGGAGGATGTCATAGAGTTTTTTAAAGTAGCATGCAGAGATCTCGGGATCGGTGTTAGGAGTGTGAGGGCGAGAAGATCTGGGCCGAGGATCTTTATAGACGCTGTTGTAGAGGCTCCAGGTGATATGGAGCTTGCCGAAGCACACAGGCTAGCCGATATACTCGAGGAGAGGGTTAGAATGAGCTCTAGACATGGCATAGACATGGTTATCCACATGGAGCCGAAGGACAGAGCTGGATCAGAGGAGACAGCTAGATCCTGCTCAGAGATAGCTTCAAAAGTAGCAGGCGTTCTAGGCGTCCACGATGTCGAGGTATATAGAGATGAGAAAGGATACCATGTGAGAATGCATGTAGAGGTAAGCCCATCAATGAGCTTAGAAGAGGCATCCAGAATAGCTGTAAACGTTGAGAAGGCTGTAAAAGAACATAGAGGCGATATAGCAAGCGTTCTAGTCCATATAGAGCCTAGAAGAGGCGATATAAGAGATATACATAGAGTGGTCTATAAGATCCTAGAGAGAGAGCAAAGCCTAAAGGAAAATATAAGGTTAAAGGGTGTGAGAGCCCTCTACATAAGGGGAAGCCTGGTTATCGATATAATATGCACACTACCAAACAGCCTAGATGTTAGCAGAGCACACGAAATAGTATCAAGGCTTGAAGCGATGATCAAAGAAGAGCTAGGAAAAAACGCCTCGGTAAATATCAGATACTCAGCAGAATAATCTTCTCTCTATAAGGATTCTAGCGACTCCATGCCTTTAAGAGGTGGGGTTCTTCCTCCTCTGGGGCTCGCATCACCTCTCTGGAGCTCCTCACGGAGGCTGGGGTCATAGCCCGCTAAGCTCGCCCCAACTCAACCACACATGGCATTCCAGCAGGGATTATAAACCGCAATACTCCCCGCCCTAAAAAAGCGAGGCTTCAAGATACATACATATATTAAGGCTGTGACGCTTTTTAAGACCACACTTCTTTAGGGGTGTAACGTGTTGAGAGGCGTTTCTAACCTAGTACTATCTCTTATCATGCTTTCAATAGCGCTTCCCATAGGATATATAGTATTGGATAGGGTCCGCAGCGCTGGCTCTGATATCCACATGCCTGTGATTACCGCCATGGTTGTCGCATATAGCATAAAAAATGGAACTAGTTATGCTCTAATAATATATAATCTAGGGCCCGGCAGAGCTATTATAGAGGGTATAGTGGATACCAATATAAGTTATCACCAGGAATATATAGTTGTTGAAGAGGGTTCAGTTTCTACGGTTGTTGTAGACTACCAACCTCAACTATTAGTGCTAAAAGGAGGTAGCATGATAAGCATTAAACCTCTATTACACGGCTAGATCTTGCTTTTCCATATAAGGCTCATCCAGAATAACAAAATAACTGATAGCATCTATATATTCGTTTCATCTAGACAGACCTTCTCCTGCCCTGAAAATCAGGGCCTTCGGTCGTAGAAGCCTTAGACATGGATCTAGTTACTTTAGATCTATCTCTTAGGCTCCTTAACCTCTTCAACTTCTTTCCTCGTTTCGAGGAAGATCCTCAGCTCTTCTATATCCTTGCTCCAGTGCTCTAGCAGGTAGCTTCTAAACAGGATCCTCTCGGCCTTTCTAGTCTCGCCTGCGTCTCTTTTCATTGTATGGTACATCTCTATATCCTCTATTCTCGCCTTAGCAAAGATCACTAATATCGATATCGTCCATGGATCGATCTGAGATATCTGTCTCACAGTTATCCCTTTGCTCGCCTCGATCTTGAGGCTAGGGGCCAGCGCGTTCACAAGCTTCATCTGGAGATCCTGATCCCATAGTTTCTCTGGTATGCTTATGCTGACCTCCTCCCC
>JAVVGG010000046.1:0-10627 GCA_032249275.1 Desulfurococcales archaeon | reverse complement strand
GCTCTTTTAGGGCGAGATAGAGATTTATAAGCCTTGTATCCTCTGGTGTTTTTGATGATGATTGTGATACATGTGAGTCTCGGGGGCCTACCTCTAGCAATACGCTATAGAAATGCTGGGTACACAAGGTTAAACATATGCCTCTGAAGCGATAATAGTATCCATAATCCCAAGTCCCCCAAGAGGGGATAGAGGAATGAGTCGGAGACCTTGGCAAAAGATCTTCTATAGAATTGAAAGGGGAGGAGATCAGTTTTACGGATGAAGATCTTATCCTCTTAGGGTGGAAAGAGGCCTGTTGATCTGCTATAGGATGGTTTTCAAAACATATTTTGTTCCCGTTATAAACAAGATTCTAAGTCTATTCGATAGTATGAGGGATATTAACGTATATATAGAGACTGAAATTCCTATGCTTGGCAATAGAGTCATGAGATCCCTCCAGAAAGACTTTATAACAATATCACCTGAGCCCCATAGCACTGCTATATATGACGATGTTGTTGAAGCTATTATAAATACAGCAATATCTCTCCACGGAATTATAAACCTCACACCTCTAATTGCTAGCCTATACACGTATAGGGTATATGGTGCTGAAGATACCAGATATGCAAGGCTGTATGGCATAACCAGCGTCACAGGATCCTTGACACCGCTATTCCAAAGCACTATCTGAGCGGTTGACGCAATAGAAATGCATATCACCATCCTTGTCATCTGGGCAAGAGGGATCTTTCCAAGAGCTGTGTTTGCTACATATGAATAGCTTCTACCCTCTACATCAGCTCTCTCAACGCCAATGGCTACTGCTTCGAATATTGCTGCATATCCAATGATAAGGGCTTCTATAGATGCCATTATAAATAACAGCGAGCCGCTAACATATGCGGGGTTGAAGATAGATATAGCAGGCTTTGAGAGCGCTATTAACATAGATGTGATGAAGATGGAAATAAAACTATATATAATAAATATATCTGTTATATCCTCCCCTCTAGGCTCTCTCAGGATCTTTGCATATAGACCAGATGTAAAAGCTCCAGGCGATATAAAGGCTTTGGGAACCGAGGCTATAGATGCATATGCTGCAGGGATTGTTGACGAGGAGATAATTCCCATAACAGCTTTATCTATATTGCTAAGAGCACCAGTAACGATTCCTGGGATATTTAGAATAGATAGCTTTAGCAATCTTATAGTCTCGCCAAAACCCCCATTGACTCGGCTTCTAAGCATGTCCAGTTTCAGATCAACCACCCCCATCCTAGCTAGGAGAAGCATGCTAGATATAATTAGCACCACACCAGCAATTCCAGGCCCTATAACAGCTCCAAATACTCCGGAGCCGATGGTAACTACTAGATAATAGGAGAGGGCAACTCTCGTAGTCTCAAAGAGCACCCCTAGATATCCCCCTTTCTCAGGAGCATATAGACCGAGTAATGAGATCCATAGGTTAAGGGGAGACAATATAACATAGAAGATCATTATTAGGATTGAGAGTAGAAAATAGCTATAAACACCGTCTATGAAGATCGTGGCTGCAGCTATGAATAAAGGGATCGCTATAGCCATGTATATCCCTGCAAGGATAAGGGTAGCCCTTAGCGAGCCAGCCACACCTAGTACATGCCTCCTAGATCCCCATGAGATCCAAGATCCAATTGGCGTTGTAAGGGCATTAGCCAAGCCTAAGAGGGTCGCATATAAACCATATTCAGAGGGGTCGAGTCTCCTTATAACTACTACTGTAAATATGAATGAGGTCATAGTTCTATAGATCCCTGCGAGAAAGTTTACAATAGCAGAGAGCCTGACCCTTATCCTATAGCGTGGGCCTTCCCTCTTCCCCATTACCCTCAAGGAGAATATGCGGTAAGGCTTATAAGAGAGCTCCACTCAGCATTTATGGTGGTTATGATGGAAATCAGGGTTCGAAATACATGGGATTAGAGATAAGAGATAGAAGGGTTGTTTTAAAATGTCTGTCATGTAATAGGGAGAATACATCTAGTATTAGGGCTACATTTTGTAGCTTCTGCGGAGGGCCGCTAGAGGTTCTAATAGAAGTCTCCGACATATCTAAATCTAAGTTCCACAATATTAGGAGTATGTGGAGATATAGAAGAGCTCTACCGATGGGCGATCAGATCGAACCTATAACGTTGGGGGAGGGGGCAACTCCTACTATAAGGCTGAGAACCATAGGCAGGATATTAGGGGTTAGAGAGATATATGCAAAGATAGAGGGTATGAACCCTACTGGGAGTTTCAAGGATAGGGGTATGAGCCTTGCTGTGAGCCTTGCAACCTATTATGGTTTCAAGGAGTTCATAGTGGCTAGCACAGGGAATACTGCTGCTTCAGCAGCAGCATATGGCGCAAGGGCTGGGGCCAGAGTCACCGTTGTCCTCCCTAAAGGCCATGTGGCTGATGGAAAGCTATTTCAAAGCATGCTACATGGCGCTAGAACCATATATGTAGATGGATCCTTCGATGATGCCCTGTTAAGTGTGTTTGAAGAGCTATCTGAGAAGCACATGCTATATCCTCTAAACTCTATAAACCCTTGGAGGCTTGAGGGTCAGAAGACCGCTGCATATGAGATAGCTGAGGATCTAGGAGATGTAGATCTAGTGATCCTACCTGTTGGAAATGGAGGCAACATATATGCCCTCTATAAGGGCTTTAAAGAAGCCCTCGATATAGGTTTGATAAGCAGAATGCCAAAGATGGTTGGCGTCCAGGCTAGAGGAGCCTCGCCAATAGCTAGGGGGTGGATCGATGGTGGAAAGGGTATAGAGTCTTTTGAGAAACCTGAGACGGTAGCAACTGCAATAAGAATTGGAAAACCAGCTAACTGGCTGAAGGCGTTCAAAGCCGTTAAAGAAACAATGGGCTTCTTTGTAATTGTCGATGATGATGAGATATTAGCCTCCCAAGGTCTCCTTGCAAGACTTGAAGGGATTGGATGCGAACCTGCCAGCGCTGCATCTTTAGCAGGACTTATAAAGATTGTTAATGAAGGTCTCGTAGATCCCGATTCTAGGATTGCTATAATACTAACGGGTCACGCACTGAAAGATCCAAGCATAAGATCCTAGCACTTGATCCCCGTCTGGATGTGTTATATCTAGTTAAGCTCTCTTTATTTAATATTAATAATATAAAAATATCTATGGTGTATAATAAAACCCTCTCTATCGTTTTTCAGAGGCTTCTTCGCTAGATGGTATACCGCTTTCATCTATCTTCTTTAAAAACTCTATATTCCCCCTTTCTGATGGATCTATCTCTGTCGTTGATATCCAAGCCTCGATGATCTCTTTGGCAACCTCCTCAGAAACAAGCCTACCGCTTAAGGCAAGAACATTGGCATCATTCCAAAGTCTAGCACCTCTAGCTGTCTGGGCATCGTTACATAGCGCTGCCCTCACACCCTTAACCTTGTTAGCCGCGATCGATACACCAGTTCCTGTATAGCATACTACAACCCCCCAATCAACTTTCCCTTCGGCAACCATCCGCCCTACCTCTAGCCCCACGAGCGGCCATGGCTCAGGCTTGTTTGTTTTAAGCGAACCCACAGGTACTACTTCGAAACCTTTTTTCTTTAGATACTCAAATACAAACCTCGCAGCCGGATATAGGTCGTCGGAGCCTACAGCAACCTTTTTACCTACAATCGTTTCTATGCCCCCATCTATATTTACATTCCTAAGCCCTAATATTTTCATCACCTTAACTATCCCTGTATCTAATTCCTAAAGCTATACGTTTTGTTTCTAATAAACATTCTAGAGTTCTATCCCCATAAGATGATCCAATATATATGGATAGATAATCCATATATAGCCCTGTTGTTTATCCTACTAGGTGGTTCTATGGTTAAAAGGATAGTCTCGACAGAACCGGGTTCTACTGAGATCATCGCATATCTGGATCAGAACGTTGAAAGAATCGTAGGTGTTAGCGATAAATGTGACCATCCCCCCGATGTCATCTCTAAGCCCAAAGTTGTTAGAAGTCTTTTGAAGATCGATGAAGATCTTCCATCAGAGGAGATAGATAGGATCTATAAAGAGCATATTGAAAAGGGAAAACCTTTATACGAGGTTGACTGGGAACTTATAGAAGAGCTAGATCCAGATTTACTTGTGGGCCAAACAATCTGCAGAGTATGTGCCTTTCCACTAATATCCTCCTTAGGAGGAGCTATGCTATCTGTTGAGAGACCGATTAAGAGATATAGAAGATTTAGATCCAGAGTTATAGCAACGTATAGCCCTAGAACCTTTATGGAGATAGCTAGGGAGGCATATGTGATCTCTAGAATCATTGAGAGAGAGGCAAGGGGGTTAGAGATGCTCAGCACATTCGAGAGAATAGTTGAAGAACTGAGAAATACCGGAAAAGGGGTTAAAACAGCTATCATAGAATGGTTGAAACCTCTATATATAGCTGGCCTATGGACAAGTGATCTTGTAGAGGCTGCTGGTTCAAAACATATTATAGGTGCTGGTATCGAGGGAAGAAAAATCGAGTGGGAGGAGATAAGAGCATTCAATCCTGATATATTGATCATATCACCATGTGGCTTCACCATACAGAGAACTCTTAAAGAAGTAGATCTTCTCGAGAATATGCCAGGGTGGAGGGAGCTTAGAGCGGTAAAGCTGAAAAGGGTGTATATAGTTGATTCTTCATATATATCGAGACCAGGTCCTAGAGTGGCTAGGTTCGCTAGATTTCTCATAGACATATATACAGGCGGGGAGGGAGATAGAGAGGTAGCTATAAAACTCTATGACTGAAAAAGCATGCTGAAAGAAAAAAGCTATGCTATGTGAAAGGCTTAATACCAGCTGGGGTAATACAAATAGCTGGTGACAGGCCTCTGCCTAGCAGCTCTGCTATTGGTAGTGTATAGGCTATTATTATTAAGATCACAGCTATTATAACCCACAGCGAGATCCTATCCAGTAGTGTTGCCTTCTCATTAGATCCATTTGCTCCTAATATGGATGCTCCATCCAGTTTGGGTGCAGGCCTCCCGATGAACGGTGTTAGAAGTATATTTGATATGAATAGTACTCCTGATATCCAGAAGATCAGGCCTCCGATCATCCCTATCTGGAGGAGAGGCTCCCACATAGATGGTGATAGACCGCCGTAGCTATAGTCATAGGTTCTTCTTGGTGCACTATATATGCCTGCTATATGGTATGCTATAGAGAACACTACCAGCCCGATGAACCATAGATAAGGCTGGATCCTAGCCATTGGCTGGCTCGCAATGCTCCTACCAAGGAGTACTGGGGCGAGGAGATATGAGATCCCTATGAATGTTAGCGTAACAGCACCTCCAACAGTTGTGTGAAAGTGACCAACCACCCAGGTTGTGTTATGAACCACATTATTTAGGTTCAGGCTTGCATTCACGATCCCACCGACCCCTCCTAAGCCTAGTAGTATGAATGCTAATGTTATGCTTGAGAACACAGGATCTTTCCATGGCAACCTAGAAATCCATCCGAATAGACCAGAGCCTCCCCTTAATATGCCGGCATGGGCTAGGGTCATGATGACGTTGAAGGCTGTTAGGAAGCTTCCAAGGCTCACAGCGAATGTTAGAACTGTATGCAGATATTTCCAAGCCACGTTAAGCCCTGGGTCTGCGAATTGGTGGTGAAGCCCTACAGGTGTAGATGTCAGTATGAAGATCACAAGGGCTAGCTTTGCCGCTCTTGTAGAATATAGCTCTGTGTTAAGTATCCTCGGTATTAAGGCATACCACGCTGTAATGGCTGGGACAAGCCAGAAGTATACTAGGGGATGACCGAAGTACCAGAATAGCGTTCTGTCGAGAAGCACGTCAACTCTCTTACCGAATAGAGACATTGGTATCAGATCATAGAGGACCTCTATCGCAAGGCCAGGAGTGGCCTCTAGCCATATTATCAATGTTGCTAACACACCAAATGTTCCCAGGGGTATTGCTATGCCTCTATTCTCTTTCCTCCATCTTATAAATACATCGAATACTGAAGCAGCAAATACCCAGGATCCTATTAGCACTAATGCTAAGCCTATGTAGAAGGCTGGATGAGCTGTTAAAGGTGGGTAGAAGGTATATAGCACAGCACCCATTGTTGGCTCCCCTATGAGGAGTCCCCAAATGATTGGATATGAAGCTATAGCAGTCCCGAGTATAGCCAGTATGACTGACACGGCTAGTAGGGATCTTCTGAAGGGCTTTCCGAGCTCTGATGATACTACAAACACTGCTAGCCCAAGTATGAAGAAGGCTGTCCAGAGTATAGCTAGTAACACACCGTGGCCTGTGAGTATTGCATAGTACTGGCTCTCATCCACAAGCTTTGGAGCCCCTGGGGTTCTGCTCACAAGCTGTAGAAAGCCGAAGAGCCCTCCAAGGGCTAGGACTATGTATGAGAATATTATCGATACCCTTATAAATGCTCTCTCACTTATCATGCTCTCACCTCTTTATCACAATCTCCATATACATGCCTGAATGCCCAATACCGCAGTATTCATTACAGATTACTAGAAGAGTTCCATTAATATTCTGTGGGGGTCTCCAGATAACAGTTGCTATATAGCCAGGGATCACCATCACATTTACATTTGTGCCCACTATTTGGAATCCGTGGATCACATCATTGCTATAGATCCTGAGGATAATCTCTCTTGGATTGTTAAGCTCAACCCTAGCAGGTCTAAAGCCCCACAGGAATGCTATTATATCTACTTGATACCTGCCATCTCCGAGATCCTTGACCCCAGGCTGGAAAAGTCCAGCAGCCTTTTCAAGAGGCATCACAGAGACCTCTGAGGCCACTGAATATCCTAATCTGAGAGCATAGGCTATAGATCCTAGAAATATAGCTAGAACAACTACGACAGATGCTATCCATATAAATTCCCTTCCACCCTTATTCTCCACAGCAGATCACCCCATAGGGCCTCTAGCTATGAATATAGCATATACTGTGAACCAGACAGCAGCTACAATTCCTAAGAAAGTATATAGAAGGATCAGGGCCCCTCTATATCCCTTTTCCTCTCTAGTCCGTACTTTTTCAGTCACCTATATCTCCCATAGAGAGACTCGGACCTGTGGATTGATAAGGTCTATAGCTAATAATGTTAGCGCCTAGATATAAATATTCTCTAAACAAAGTATTAAATAATTTTATTTAAAAGTTCTGCTCCTCAGAGGGTTAAGATCAATTATAGGAGGCTCTGCTTGATCAGCTTTTTAATAGCTCTTTTAATTATTATATATGCTGTGGGCTTTGCAACACCCAGATCCCTGCTCAGATCCTCTAGATCAGCTCTTCTCGGTGTATCAAAGAATCCCTTTAAAAGCCCCATAATAAGTGCCTCCTCCTGTCTTTTAGTTAAGAAGTCGCTATCCTTCACCTTCCTCCACCTAGCGTATATAATTTTAATACCACTAGATCTCATATTAGAAAGTATTTTCACAACCTCTGAACGATCTTCACAAGCGATTTTCATAGCGATGCGGCCAGCATCCACCCTAGCCTGAAGCACATGGGCATCTCCTATGCCGGCTAATCTACAGGGACAAGACTTAGATCTTATAAAAGCAAGTGCTGTGCCATCTTTAAGCTTATAAGCAGCGCTAAGGACGGCCCCGCTTCCTCTAAGCTTATCCTGATCTATCTCGCCCCTTACCTTAACCAAGACCCTTGCCCCATTATCCCTCCAAGGCCTACAGCTGAGGATCTTCGCATCACCATTTATAGAGGATCTCCACGGACATGGGATTTTAAAGGCTACTTCTAATATATACATTTATAATCCCAACATATCATCACACTCCCACGAATTAAGTGCTGCTATAATAGTCTATACCAATATAGATATAGATGTAAAAATGTATATAAGTTAAAGCTAAATCCTCTCACCTTGAAAATAGATCTGACCTCTCATCTCAAAGGGGGGCTTTCGGTTGTAATGAGCCCTATGATCATTAACTCCTAGAATCAAAAGATAGATCTTCGCTTATAAGCCGAATAAAAAAGATGTTAAAACAAAGATGATCTACTATAGAACTGAAAGATAGATACAGCTATAGGGTTTGAAGGAGAGACTGCTTATATTTAGCTCAACAATATATCGCTATGGTGGCTATATATGGCTATAATTGCCACAAGGAATACATTCCTGCTTGTACAGGGGATAACTGGGAGGGAGGGTAGCTATCATACGCAAAGAATGATTGAATATGGAACCCAAGTTGTTGCTGGTGTAACACCCGGTAAAGGCGGTACTAAAGTTCACGGCGTCCCAGTATATAACACGGTTGAGGAGGCATTGAAGAAACACCCGGAGATCAACACTTCAATATTATTTGTCCCAGCACCATTCGCTCCTGATGCATTCTACGAAGCTGTCGATGCCGGGATTAAAACCATTGTGGTTATCACAGAAGGGATCCCTGTTCATGATGAGATAAAGATGATCTCCTATGCCAGATCGAAAGGAGTTGTCGTTGTAGGTCCTAACTGCCCAGGCGTTATATCACCTGGTGAGAGGGTAAAGGTTGGGATAATGCCAGAAAGATCCTTCTCCCCCGGCTCAGTCGGAATTGTATCTAGAAGCGGGACCCTCACATACGAGATCTCAGAGGCGTTGACAAAAGCAGGGCTTGGCCAGAGCACAGTTATAGGAATAGGGGGAGACCCCATAGTTGGGTTAGACTTCATAGAAGTTGTGGAGATGTTCAACAAAGATAACGAGACAAAGACTATAGTCGTTATAGGCGAGATAGGAGGGGATGCCGAGGAAAGGCTAGCCCAATATGTTAGGGAGAAGGGAATGGTGAAACCCATAGTAGCATATATAGCTGGCAGAACAGCGCCCCCCGGAAAGAGAATGGGGCATGCTGGCGCTATAATAACAATGGGCAGGGGTGATGCTGAGACCAAGATAAAGGTTCTCGAAGCATCTGGTATAAGGGTTGCTAGAACACCTATTGAAGTAGCCTCTATAGTTTCTTCAATGCTTAGAAATTGACTGTCTATAACCTTTCAAGGCGAGGCTTTCATTTCAGCTATAACAATATATAGCTCGAATAGCTAGGCATCCAATGCTATTGCTAACTACTCAACAGTAACTGTTTTCGCAAGATTCCTGGGCTTATCGGGATCATAGCCCCTGCTAACGGCTAGGTTATATGCTAGGAGCTGGTGTATAACAACATATACTGCAGAGGCTACTGGGGTTTTCATTACAGGCATTGGGATCGGCTTGCTCGCTAATCTCAGATGCTTCGAAAGGTTCTCAGAGGCGACTGTCACTATATAGGCTCCTCTGGCCCTCATCTCCTCTATATTGTTTATTATTAGCTCGCTATACTCATCATCGAAGACTGTGAAGACTACTGGGAACCCGGGTTCTACAAGTGCTATGGGACCGTGCTTGCTTTCCCCAGCTGGGTATGCCTCGGCGTGTATATATGCTATCTCTTTAACTTTGAGCGCCCCCTCATAGGATACTGCTAGCGTTGAGCCTCTTCCAAGGAAGTACATACTTCTAACGGACTTAAAAATCTTGGAGAGAGTTTCTAGATCCTTAGAATATTTCTCAATAGCTATCCTCACATAGTCAGGTGAAACCCTAATCTCGGATGCGAGCTGGGAGCAGTCTATCCCTCTATGGCTACATAGCTTCTCAGCTATATACATACCAGTTATAACTTCTGATACAAATGTCTTTGTAGCTGCCACTCCTATCTCTGGTCCGGCTCTCATATAGATCTTATAATCCGCCTCCCTAGCTATAGCGCTCCCAACGACATTTGTTATAGCTATCACCTTAGCTCCCATCCCCTTAGCCCTTCTTAAAGCCATTAGAGTATCTATAGTCTCTCCGCTCTGTGATACAGTTATCAGAACATCTCCATCATCAACACTTCTGAGGATCGATTGGTATTCACTGGCGATAAAAGCCCTCGCATCTAGATCCAGGATATTTCTAAATGCATATTCTATAGCCATTGAAGCATGGTATGAGGTTCCCGCACCAGTTATATATATCTTTCTAGCCCTCATAAGGATCCTCTGCAGCTCATCCCCAACCTGGTCTGGGAGACCTGAGAGTGTTGAGTGTATTGCTATAGGCTGCTCATATATCTCTTTAGCCATGTAATGGGGATATCCACCCTTATCTATCATATCTGGAGTCCAGTCAATTATGGTTATCCTAGAAAAAGGATCTATAGCTCCAATGCCAAGCTTTTCAACATAGATATTTTCCGCCGATATATAGCCGACCTCTCCATCCTCTATAACCATTGCCCTTCTCGTGTGGCTTAGGATCGCTGGTATATCGCTAGCTATTATGTTGAAGCCATTGCCAACACCTATGATCATTGGTGATACATTTTTAGCGAAATAGATCCTACCAGGATCTCTGCATATATATGTTAAGAAAGCATAGGTACCCCTTATAATCCTAACCACCTCTCTCAAAGCATCTAGAGGTGATAGACCTTCCAGGAGCTTCTCCTCTAAGAGGTGGGCTATAAGCTCTGTATCAGTATCGCTCCTCAACAAATGTCCTCTAGAGACTA
>JAVVGG010000045.1:0-10832 GCA_032249275.1 Desulfurococcales archaeon | reverse complement strand
AGTAATTAGAAGTAGCTGAAAGTATTTAAATTTATCGCTAAACCGGCAACAGCCTTATAAAAGCTCTGAGGGGTAATTAGCACATGGGCTTAGGCCGACCGTGACATTAATAAGGTTTCATGTTGAGAACTGGAGGTGTGTGGAGAGGCTGGACTTTGAGTTATCACACATCAACATCCTCATAGGCCCTAACTCCTCTGGTAAATCCAGTTTAGCACATGCAGCTTACGTACTGGCAAAAGCCCCTATGGTTAAGGATGTTAAGGAGCTCCTAAGGGGGCTCTACGGTTTGGACGTGGAGTTTATTGCTAGAGCTGGTTGTAACGGATCGTGCTATCCTGTAGTGTTGGAGGCTGAGGGGGGTTCGGGTAGAGTTGAGCTTAGAGTTAAGTCATCCACTGAGGTGGAGGTAGCTGGGAGGCTGTGGAGTTCAGGGTACATGCTACCGTCGCAGCGCATTGACTATGTGAGGTTACTCCAGTTTATTCAGTCGATAGTGAGGAGGGAGGAGCTGGAGACCATGACTGGAAGGAGTGCTG
This sequence comes from Desulfurococcales archaeon, assembly GCA_032249275.1. Lineage (GTDB taxonomy): Archaea > Thermoproteota > Thermoprotei_A > Sulfolobales > AG1 > AG1. Next base: position 10,293 of record JAVVGG010000045.1, on the reverse strand, counting down.
TCTCCTTCCTATACTCGCTAGCTCAAATGTTTATAGCTGGTTTCCCATCACCTCAATTATTATTCCTAGATGATTTAATGAAGATCATGGGTCCCCAACGTGTGGTCAGTGAGGTAGCTAGGTTTAAGGATGTAGGTTCACTAATGCTAGAGCTAATCCCACTACTTTCAATGGCATCATATAAATACGTGGATCCCTATACAAACATCGAGCTTCCAGCTACAGCTGCCCCTGATGGCGTAATTGACTTAGGGTTAATAGAAAGCTTCCTATTAAGTATCGAACCAGGATCACTGATGGTCGTGGAGGAGCCCGAAAACCATAAACACCCCATAAAGCTCATAGAGCTGATAAAGTTCATGAGCGAAAAAGCTGTAGAGAAGAAGCTAACCCTAGTAGTGACAACCCATAACGACCTAATTCTACACTCACTAGCTAAAACAGTTGAGACGGGGATCATTAAACCAGAGAATGTAACAGTGCATTACCTAGAGCGTAGTAGCGAGAAACCTTGGACAACAGCCAGAAAGATACATATGCACGAGGATGGAACATTTGATGAGATACCGCATGTAGCAGAGGTTATAAGCCGTGTGTTCTAGCCTAGAACTTGTGCTAGACCACTCAGCCCTAATACCCTGTGGTGATAAACCTGAGGAGGAGAAGCAGGCTATCCGTAGGCTAGGCGACATCCTACCATCAACTAACGCTACATGGTATGTTACAAGAGAGTACTTAAGGCAAGCGCAAAGCATATTAGGAAGAGAGCTGAAAGGACATCATCCGTTACCAAAGCTACAGAGCTCCCTACAGAGAGTTTTACAATGGTTTCTAGAATTAACACGAAGTAGAAGCCATCACTATAAGAACGTACCCCTATCATCATACGGAGAGATGGGATTAAAACTCCATGTACTCTCAAGAAACGCCTACAACTATCTAGAACAGAAAAGACCTGAGTTCCACACCATACTTGTTGAGCTTAGGAATACCCACAGGGTAGAAGGGGAGGACGTAGAGGTAATATCGATAGCTCTCCTAGTTACACTCAATATAAGGTCGAGTGTCAACTTCGTTACAACAGATAAGGGTATTATTGATGTGGTGGAAGATCTCAAGGGGAGGTTGAGCTGGTCGAGCTAGGTTAAACGTCTTAAGCTAGAGAGACCAAGCGAGCTTCTAGCCAGGATCAGCTGTACTAAATAGGTCTAACACATCAAATCTCTTAGACGTGTGGCCTCACCTAGTTTATCCTCTCTTCCAGGCTCTTTGCAAGTGTTAGCTAAGTTAAAAACTCTTCAACATTATCAGCTATAACTTAGGAAGGAAGGTTACGGGGGCCTCTAAAGTTAGGCGTGTTGCTTCCATGTCACAGGGAGTCGGCTGGGATGAGGTGTATTTTAGATTTGTTCAACTTCGCTACATTATTATTAGTTCTTCTAGCTCTTCTGGGTAGTTAGTTATAAACATTGGGCTTAAGTATCTATCCTCAGAATATGATACCTGCGATGTCGGGCTTGACACCCTATAAACTCATAGAGGTCTGAGGTCTCTGTGGGAGTGGCCTCTTAATGGTAACTAGGTTTTTACGATCTACTATAGAGTTGAAAGATAAATGTCTCTCAAACAAGTTTTTCTTGGGCATTAGAATGTCTGAAGAGCTGGCTCAGCTTCTATGGACTGAGAAGTACAGACCAAGGAGTCTTGATGATGTTGTTAATCAGAGCGATATAGTTGCGAGGCTCAAGGTATTTGTTAAGGAGAAGAATATGCCCCATCTACTTTTCACAGGGCCGCCGGGGGTTGGAAGAAACCACTGTTGCTCTTGCCCTTGTTCATGATCTATATGGGGAGGATTATAGAAGGTATGTGCTTGAGATGAATGCTTCTGATGAGAGGAGTATAGATGTGATCAGGACTAAGGTGAAGGAGTTTGCTAGATCTGTGATTGTGGGCGAAATACCCTTTAAAGTCGTGATTCTCGATGAAGCGGATAACATGACGGCAGATGCTCAGCAGGCGCTGAGGAGGCTTATGGAGATGTATGTATCGACTACAAGGTTCATACTCATGGCTAACTACTCCTCTAAGATTATAGAGCCTATCCAGAGTAGATGTGCTGTCTTTAGATTCAGCCCCCTCTCTAGGGAGGATGTTGTTGGGAGGCTTAAGATGATCTCTGAGAGGGAGGGTGTTAAGTACGAATATGAGAAGGGCTATAAATATACTTCAGACTGCGGCGGCACTTGGTAAGGTGACTACATCCTCTGTATATAAGGTTGTAGGGCTTGCATATCCCAAGGAGATCAGAGAGATGATACGGTTGGCGTTGACTGGGAACTTCGGCGAGGCTAGGGAGAGGCTAAGAAAGATTATGATAGACTATGATCTCTCGGGTATAGATGTAATAAGACAGATCCATAGGGAGATATTTGATCCAGATATAAAGATCGATGAGGATCTGAGAGTATATATAGCAGATTACGCTGGGGAGATAAACTATAGGCTCATAGAAGGCGCCGATGACGAAATACAACTTAACGCCCTACTCGCAAGGCTAGTCCTGCTGGGGAAGAAGCTTGGCAGCCATAAGAGCTAGTCAGTGTATCCCGTGGATCATTAAGTATAGGCCGAAAACCCTGTCAGAATATATAGATCAGGATGAGGCCAAGAACAAGCTTATAGAATGGCTCAAGAACTTCCCAAATGTAGAGAACAAAGCAGTGCTTCTCTACGGTCCTCCAGGTGTTGGGAAAACCACCCTTGTGGAGTGTATAGCTAGAGATCTTGGCTATGAGTTAATAGAGATGAATGCAAGCGACTTCCGGAGGATGCAGGATATAGAGAGGATAGCTATATCAGCCTCAGACAAAGGGGGGCTATTTAGCAGGAAAAGACTTATATTACTAGATGAGGTTAATGGTATAAATATTAGGGCTGATATAGGGGGCTGGATGCTGTTCTGATGCTGATAGAGATTACTAGGGTTCCTGTTATAATGACAGCCAATGATCCCTGGTCTCCTAACCTAAGGCCTCTGAGGAGTTCATCCCTTGCCATAGAGCTTAGGAAGCTGTCAGAGGTAATGTGGTAAAGGTTTTGAAGAGGATCTGCTTGTCCGAAGGACTGGAGTGCGATGAGGAGGCTCTGAAGGAAATTGCGAGAAGGTCTGAGGGCGATCTTAGATCCGCTATAAATGATCTTGAGAGTGTTGCTAGAGGAAGCAGGAAGATCAGTATCGATGGTGTGAGGGCTATATTGGGCTATAGGGATAGAGAGAGAAACCCCTTCGAAACCCTCGGAAGGATTTTCAGTGCTAGGAGTGCTAGAGCTGCTAAGGCAACAGCTGCGAGCATGCAGCTGGACAATGAGATGCTAATGCAGTGGATAAACGAGAATATTCCTGCGCAGATGCAGGATCCTGAGGATCTTTGGAGAGCCTATGAAGCCCTATCGAGGGCTGACATGTATATGGGCAGGATAATCAAGACCGGTAACTGGGATCTCTTATCCTACGCAATGGATATAATGAGCGCCGGAGTAGCGATAGCTAAGAAGAGCCAAGAGAGGAGATGGGTTAGCTATAGATTCCCTGAAAAAATAAAAAATAAGGTATATGGCTAAGAGTAAGGAGAGTAGAGAAGTTAGGGATATGCTCGCCAGATTAATAGCTACGCACGACTACATATCAACTACAACTGCAAAGAGGGATGTGATACCATACCTCTCGATAATCTTCAAGAACAACCCCGTAGAGGCTGCCAAAATAGCTCTCGGCATGATGATGAGCAATACCATGATAGAATACCTAGCTGGCCCAAGGGCGAAGGAAATAATATCATATATGAAGGAGATGGAGAAAAAGATTCAAACAAGGGAGGCTAAAGAGGTAAAGACCGAGGCTGCGAAAGGATTCGACACTAAGGAAAAAGCCGTTGAGAAGGCCTCACAATCACAGAAAACTCAGAAGGAGGAGAAACCTAGAAAGGGAGGCGGACTAGATAGATTTATGGCTCCTTCCAACCATGAATAGCGGATCTTCTATACCGAGCCTCAAGCTATTATAGGTGTTTAACAACAGGCCTAGATATTATGTTTATTTATGAATGCTCGATCTCTGAGGTTTTGAAAGCCTCAAGCTTAAACATCCTGAGATCATATTATGATATGTTCAACAAACAAGACGCCACAGCATTAGGCTTGGGCCGTGTAGTATAGGTGAGTTAATGAGGCCGCGCCAGTCTCGCTAGCAAAATAAAACTATAACATAGGTATAGTCAAATACTATTAGTGGGGAAAAGCTATTGATCCTCTTCCTATATCCATGGAAGAAGCTCCATGCCTCCTTTCCAGGAAGTTTGCCTGATTTTGTTCTGATGTCCTCATACCGCTTTCCGAGATCCTCATTCTTGAGACATCATTTTTAGGATTAGGAGACCTCGGTCCTCGCGGGATCGCAGGGTCTCTCCCCACTGCAGATCCTTCTAGAGGAAATAGTTTGCAAGAGCTGACAAACACCGATCCCATCTTAGAAGATGAGACTTGCCCTAAGCTAGTGGTGACAGCTAAAACTGGTAAAGAGGATAGGGCTGTAAGAGAACTAGAGGATCTACTGTATAAATTAGATCCGCGTGTAATTGTAAAGAGGACTAGATATAGAGACTTTATAGAGATCTTTTCTAGCATAGATGCCAATAGCATCTTTGAGGAGATCAGAAGGAAACCCCCCTATTCATCTATAAGAGCTGTTAAGATAGATTTCTGTATAGAGGCGGAGATCAGCAAGATAGCAAATGCTTGTATAGACATTTTAAAACATATGGCTAAGCATGAGACGCATAGAGTAAAGATCGAATGCTCTAAGAGGGGAAGCTATATAAAGAGCTGTAAAGCAGTAGAGATAGCTGTAGGTATTGCAATAGAGAGGTCGGGAGTAGCGATAGTCGATCTTAAAAAACCGACTAGTGTGATAAAGATCGAGATAATTGATTATAAGGCTTATATAGGAATAATGAAGCCAGGCTCAGACAAGCTCCATAAGAAGATCTCATAGTCTCTGTGAGAGGTTGAGAGAGACATTCATTTCTATGGTAGATCATGTTGAAGCTTTGCCTCTTTTACCATACCATATATGTTGCCTCGGTTTTGGCAATATTTAAGCATTATGTTAATCTATTATAGAATTGAAATACATAGTTATATTAGAGTATATAAAAACGCTATGAATGAATATATATCTGGGTATTACGAGAAAGGACTATTTATAGAGTAATTAAATGAGTTATTTATAAATACCCTTAAAATAATATTAATTGAGGGTCGCAATGGGCAGCGAAATAGAGGCTAGAAGGGTTCAGAGATTCGGTAGATCTACTTTAATGGTATCTTTACCTGCTGAGTGGGTTAGAGATGTTGGGTTAAAGCCTGGAGATACTGTTACGATCACTGTAGAAGAAGATAAGTCTCTGAGGATCTATCCTGCTTTTACGAAGATTGAGAAAGAGAGGAAGATAACTCTGAGGATTTCTAAATATACTAAGAGCCTATTGATAGATAGATGCTTAGAAGCAGCTTATAGCTTAGGATATGATGTAATATCTGTAGAGGTTGTAGATGGCTCTTTAGAAGAGGAGCAATTAAAGACCCTAAGAGGGTTTGTGAAGGAGTTAATAGGGGCTGAAATTATTGACCATACACCTACCAGAGTTATTATACAGATATTTGTAGATCCCACTAAACACTCGATAGGGGGTATTATATCTAGGATGACCAGCCTGATCAAATATATGATCCAGTATCTGGGGCATTTAATAGCGGAAAGAAAGCTCCACTTTGTAGATGAGATACTTGAGCTTAGGAAAGAGCTTATAAGGTTCTATATGCTCTCCATGAGACAGACCTTCCTGGGGCAGATAGATAGGAGCTATGGTAGGCTATTAGAAGTGAAGAGCTATATGCTTCCTAGGTATAGGAGCATAGCAAGATCCTTAGATCTCATAGGAGAAGCTATAGCCAATATAGCGATGTATCTAAAGAGCCTTAAGGCCGAGGAGTTTGAGGAGGTCTCTAAGAGGATGGGAGAGTTTAAGGAGCTTCTAGATCTATTCCAGGTCTCTCTAGAGAGATCTATAGAGAGTATTGAAAAGGCAAATGTCATAGAGGCGTTCAACACGCTATCTCTCGGTGAGGAGTTCTATAACCATGTAACTAGATATATAGAGAAGATCCTTAAGGAGGATTCGGGCAAACCTCACTATCAATATATAAGGGAGATTGTCGAGATCTTGAGAAGATCCTCGATGGATATGAAGGTAATAACCTCTGTAGGATTTGATCTAGCAATTGAGAGGTCCGGAGGAGTTATAGATCTATCAAGCGGTGAGGCTATAAAGATCGTCTAGCCGTAAGGAATACATAGAAGGGATCGAGAAGGATTTAATAGTGAAACTAATAGATATTTTATCCAGGATTCTCTACCTAGTTGAAGAGAGGAATCTATCGATAGATGTAGCGTTTAAAAAGGTTTGTAGGGGCGTTCTATGTGCAAACAGCTTAGAGAAGAGTGAGAAGATCTATGGATTGGCTAGGGAATTCATAGCCAGCGTTATAAGGTTAAGATGTTTATATAGAAACGCATCGAGGAAGAAGCTAGCAAGGATCTTTATTCAAGAAAGCCAGAGAGTTTCCACAGGCTATGGAGAGCTAGAGCCATGGTGCTTATATTCAGTGCCTAAGTGGCTCTATAAAGAGATGAGAGACCTTATAGGATATGAGACTGAAGAGCTGTTAAAATCAATGTGGAAGAGGACATGGTGGCTTAGACTAAATACCCTCAAAGCTCCGGAAGAGAAGATTCTTAGGATTCTTGAGGAAGAAGCAACTATAGAGCGTGATAGAGATCTTTGGTACCTCTATAGGCTCATAGATAGCAAGAAGCCTGTGAGGCTGTTAAGAGCTGTTAAGCTTGGCATGGTAATACCCCAGAATAAGGCATCATGTATGGTAGTAGAAGCTCTGAAGCCTGGGTCAGGCGATGTTATTCTCGATATGGCGGCAGCTCCTGGTGTGAAGACTTCTCTCATGGTCATGCTCACGGAGGGAAGAGCTAGGGTGGTTGCCGCAGATCTGTCAATGAGAAGAGCTATAATTATGAAGAAGCTACTCAGGGATCTTGGGGCCCTTAATCATGTCGATCTTGTGATAACTGACTCAAGAACACCTCCTCATAATAAGATATTTAATAAAGCCCTTCTAGATGCTCCATGCACATCCTCAGGATCAATTTCAAAGGATCCTGCAGTTAGACTCCACCTAATGAAAAGGGGTAAAGTGGAATATTATTCCAATATACAGCGTGCTCTACTAAGTAGAGCACTAGATCTTGCATACAAGATAGTATATTCCACATGCTCTATACTACCAGAAGAGGGTGAGGAGATCGTGGAGAGCTTCATGGATAAGGCAAAACTAGTAGATCCTGGGATAAGAGGGTCTAGGGGATACGATATATATAGTTGGCAGAGTCGTCGTAAGAATGTTCCCCCATATTCACATGTCAGAGGGATTCTTTATAGCAAAAATAGTCCCCATCTTTCAATTATAGAAGATCTGTCCCAGTTATTAGGATCGCTGTGCTGTCACTCTAAAGAGGAGTCATCACTTCTATCCCAATGATCATTAGGTTTTTGAGGTCCTCCCCTACGTACATATGGACGCATTAACAAGAGCCATTCTGAAACTGTTTAGGTTTCATATCGATTTATAAGGTTCTATGTCAAGTCTTGAGTGGGGCTATAGAAGCTAGGCTTGCTGAAGATCCTTGAGCTTGTGAGGGTATATGGCGTGCCTATTAGGGATGGGAGGGCCTCGGAGCTTATAACATGGTATATTAAGACTCTCCTGAGGGCTGTTGATCTGATCTGGGATAATATTGGGTGGAGATACCGCTTTCCAGAGCTTGTTAGAAGGGGTGGAAAGCTGGCTTGATCAGAGGTTTGAAGGTAATGATCCCAGTAATTCCGAAGGATAGAGCTTTTAAGAAACGCCTTAGGGATGAGCTTATGAAGGATAATCCCTATGCTGTGTAGTGAGTAGATGCTGTTATTGGGGAAGCTTACTCGATTATGAAATCCTGGAGGAAGAGGTATCTGAGGAGGTTAGGAAGGTTAAGCCGAAGATCAGGAAGTTTGCCAGGTGCAAGACAGCACTCATGAAGATAATCTATGAGGCTAGAACAATAAGGATAACTCTGAGGCAAGGAGAATACCTCTATATATCGTGGAGATCAACATTGTTTTGGCATAGGGTCAGAGGCTGGACTATGGATGAGGCTATAGTTAAGATGACAGGATTGCTATTCGTTCAAGAGCTCTAAGGAGATCGAGGTTAGGAGGGTTATTGTGTGGGTAGTAATGAGCTTTCATTGGATAGCTATAAACCATTGATAGGCTTTTAAATGTTGATCTAAGGCCTCTCCAGAGCATGAAGATTGTGTATGAGCGTAAGAAGGCTATTGCACAGAGTAGGGATAAGTGGGATCTTTATGAGAGGTATGTGGCTAGGGAGAGGAGTAGGGAGAGAGATTTCAAGAACAAGCTCTCAGCAGGTCTTAGAGACTATTACCAAACTCTATATATGTTTTCGAGGATCTTGATAAGGAGGATCTTGTGTCTAGGAAGAGGACTAAGAAGAGTAGGAAGAGGAATGTTAGAACACCATGGAGGAGGATTCATAGGAGGATGTCAGAGGTGGTATTAGCGGCTTATGTAGATCCGAGGAACGTATCGAGGGAATGCCCCAGATGCGGGTTTGTTGTGGAGACCCGAGAGGGGCAGGTCTTTGAATACCCTAGATGCGATCTAAAAATGGGTAGGCAGAAGGTGTCATAGATAAACATCAGAAGAAGATATCTAGAAGTTAGAAGGAAAGCCAGATGCTAAGGTCTCCCCGCAGCAATGATTCAGAGGAAACTATGATGGTGGAGCTGTGAGTTGGGGTCACCTCGAGCGGGTGGAGCCCAGCGATATGGATCTCGGTGAAAAGGGATCCCGAGGGCGATGAAGCCAAGGGAAGAGGGCTTGATCAAGGGATATCAAGCCTAATGAAACCCGAACCCCCTAGAGGATGTAATATTCAAAATGGCTTCGGGGGATATGGCTATAAACAACCTAGATAGAAGCCTCTTTCCACAGGCTCGACAGCTATTAGTGAATCAATGGAGACTAAGATTTCTGCGGAAGAGGTGTGGGTCTCTCAATGGCTATAGTGAGGTTAAAACTTTTCCGTGGAGGAGAAATCATAACGAGCTTAAGGTAAAGAAAGAATCAGCAGTAATTAATGACCATCGAGTGGTAAGTGGTATTATGAAAAAGGGAAAACCTAATAAGTATCTCTCGGGATCAGGTGGTAAATCTGTTTTAGAGGGCATGTGCTATTATAGATGGCGTTATAAGTATGGAGATGTATGAGGAAAGTGGGGGAGAAGCGGTTTTTGATCGAGTTATAGAGGTTCAAGGTCTGTGTTGAGGTGAATGGAAGTGATTATTGTTGAGGTAGAGGATCTACATAAGGTCTATCCTGGAGGTGTTAAGGCTCTGAACGGTATCTCGTTTAAGGTATCTAGGGGCGAGATCTACTCTATACTGGGTCCTAATGGTGCTGGAAAGACTACAACTATGAAGATCATTGCGACACTGCTTAAACCCACCTCGGGAAGGGTATCTGTTATGGGGTTAGATGTAACCACCAAGCCGGACTCGGTTAGAAGGATTATAGGCTATGTGCCGCAGGATCTATCGGCTGACGACGAGCTAACAGGGATCGAGAATGTAATGCTCCAGGCAAGGCTCTACGGTATTTCAAGGAGCGATGCTAGGAGAAGGGCGTTAGAGCTGCTAGAGATGATTGGTTTGAGCGATGCTGCTAATAGAATTGTTCGAAGCTATAGTGGGGGTACGAGGAGAAGGTTAGAGCTCGCTATGGGGCTGATCAATAATCCTGAGCTACTAATATTAGATGAGCCGACACTCGGTTTAGATGTCCAGTCGAGGCTAGCTCTGTGGGACTATATTAAAATGCTTAAAAAGGAGAATGGGCTGACAATAATCATAACAACTCACTATATGGATGAGGCCGATAAGCTGAGCGATATGGTGGCCATCATAGACCATGGAAGAATCGTTGTGGAAGGTTCTCCCGAGGAGCTGAAATCAAGGATAGGGGGCGATGTAATAATGGTAAAAATTTCAAGGGCTTCACAAGAGATCATAGATAGGATAAGGGTTGTTGATGATG
>JAVVGG010000044.1:0-11265 GCA_032249275.1 Desulfurococcales archaeon | reverse complement strand
ATTGCATTGATGATAAGGCGATATCTCTACTAGATCTTGGTGTGGAGAGACCTCGGGATGCTATGATGCTCAGAGCACCGATACCGAGGCCCTGTATGAGGACATTACCAAGAAGGGCTCGGTGTTTCAAGCATAGTGGGAGCCCTGTGCCGCTGAGCTCCCTTTGGGGGAGGTGGAAGCCCCCAATGCCACAGGGCTAGAAACCCTGTGGATCAAGAAGCAAAGCACACAATCAAAAGAATATCAATGACAATCAACAACCATCGGAGGACAAGCGGCAATCGGGAGACCAGAGCTTCCAGGAGCCCATAATCTCGTGCTCCAAAGACTAAAATTAGAAGGCTTATAAATGTCATACCAGCCCTGAAGGTTGAAACTTTCAGGTTGTAAACAACTATAAAAAAGAACCTCTAAAAGGGATGGGGAGACCCTATATATATTATAGCTAGTCAGCCTGTCTTGTCTCTCTATGGTTTGATATTGATTATCTGCCTTTTAATATCTGCTTTTATATATGGTTTTGTGGGAGAATATGCCGTATTTTATCTATCTAGTCGGACCGGCGGGATCTGGGAAGACTACCCTGGCGATGAGTCTTAGTGAGTGGATGTCTTCTAACCAGCTGGATGTCTCGATCATTAACATGGATCCTGCTGCCGAGAGTTTACCATATACACCAGATATAGATATAAGGAGGTTTGTCAATGCTAGGGATGTGATGTATAAGTTCAACCTTGGCCCCAACGGCGCTTTGATAGCATCTGTTGATATGTCAATAAATTATCTAGACGCTATAAAAGATATGGTTGAGGAGAGAAAAGCCAGCTACTATATAATTGATACACCAGGCCAGATGGAGATCTTCGCCTTTAGACCCGCAGGTCCTCTTATCGTGGAAAGGCTGTCCGAGGGTTCGAACTCCCTGGTGCTGTTCCTTGTAGATATGTATATGGCAAACAGGGCTTCCTCGCTAGCTTCTCTTCTCTTTCTATTTCTCTCCACATGGCTTAGGCTTAGAAGACCGCAGATCCTTGCCTTGACCAAGGCTGATCTATATCCGGAGGATGTTATATCTAACGTCCTCTCATGGATCGAGGATCCATATTACCTCCTTGAGAGTGCCAGGAGAGAGGGGATTTCGGGCTATGAGGAGGAGATCATGGCAGGTTTGTCTGAGAGCATTCTTCAGAATATAGATGCTATACCGGTTTCAGCTGTAACATGGAGGGGGATGGATAATCTATACGCTCTTATCCAGAGAATACTAGCTGGTGGGGAGGACTATTATACAGAGGAGGGAAGCCCAAGGCTGTAGATATTGCTCTATATGAGCAGGATATAAGCAGGAGGTTACATTCTAGGTGGGAGTGTTGACCCTCACCGCTAGGATCAAAGCTGTAGTGATTATTGCAAGACCCCATAATGTGTTTATAACGCTCCTAGGAGTTATTTTAGGAGCTCTATTTGTTGAGCCCAACGCATATAGAGATCCTGCGTGGCTTCTTATCTCATCAACGCCGGCTCTTATGATTGCTGCAGGCGGCTATATAGTTAACGATTACTATGATATAGATATAGATAGGAGGAGCAAGCCCTGGAGACCCCTTGTAAAGGGCGATATATCCCCCCAGACGGCTCTCCTAGTATCTATATTGTTGATCGTGCTGGGATGTTCTATTGCATTTCTATTGTTTGGGGCTTTCATAGGTGCTTTTGTCTCTATTAACGCCCTGATCACATACCTCTATAGCTGGAAGTTAAAAAGACTAGGGTTAATAGGCAACATAGCTGTTTCTCTCTTAAGCGCAAACTCTATTCTATATGGAGGGCTCACATATATGTCTATATCAGAGAGAATCGAGGCTCTACCTCTTCTATTGATACCATGGAGCTTCGCCATTATTATGAGCCTTTCGAGGGAGATTGTTAAAGGTATAGAAGATATCGAGGGTGATAAGGTATATGGTGTTAGAACAGTAGCTGTTAAAAGGGGATATAGATTTGCATCTATAACATCCACATTTCTCCTAACCCTACTCCTAGCTATAGTAGGCATACCTTTTATCATAAAACAATCTATGATATATATAACTCTGGCAACCATTTCAATAGCAATTTTTCTAGCATCAACCATTAAAATCGCAGCATCTAAAAACATAGAAGATGCTATTAAAGACGCATCGCTCTCGAGAAGCGTTTCCAAGCTATCCCTCCTCTTAGGAACAATAGCTTTCATAGCATGGGCCCTTACCTAGAGATAGCTTAGATATCCAAGGGTACAATAGTTACAGCTGAAAGTCCCACCTTTTTATGGGGTAGAGAAGGTCAGCTTAAAAATATTTTAGAGCATCTTCGGATCTATATAATAGATCTAGACAACATATCTCAGAATGTTAAAAACTCTATATTTTAGAGAATAAATTAGAGTTTGGAGATTTCTTCATACTTTTGAGGTTCTGATCTCCTACCCTTTCAATTTCTACTCCACAGGCTGTGGCAAGTGGATTTGCGGTCTATACATTATGACCCCCTCCCCACCCTAGATAGACGGGGTTTTCACTGCTGAGGTCTCGAGTGTTACCCCTCCTAAGGGGGTTATGGGCTTCAACCCGTTATGTGTTGCTATGTAGCTCACTATCTTCTTGATCTCAACTTTGCATCCTAGTCTTCTAGCTATGTTGCTCGACGCGTTTAGATCTGCATTGATCCTCCTTTTAGTTTTTCTGCATATGTATAGCCCTCTATATACTCTGCCGTTAGAGTGGATTTCACCGCATATAGAACATTCCAGGCTTGTGTGATCCTCTGGGCTGTTTCAATTTTTATAATCATTTGTAGCACCCATATTTATTGATGTTCAGATGCTGAGTTTATAAGCTCCTGTAGCTATATTTATCGGTGACCCCGGGTTTCCGAGATCCGTAGGGTGATGAGCCACTAGGCGACTAGTGGTGAGCCTCTGCGGTGAGGGGGCTCGGGGAGACCGTTGAGAAGCAGATGGTGGTTCTCCACCATCTGCTGAGAAACGGCTAGGTATTAGCTCTATCCCGTATTCCTCTAAAACCTCTAAAACCTTCCTCCTTAAATGCTTATCTGTCAAGCTGCTGACCCAACCATCTAGAACAGCTATTAGATCCCTGGTAGAGATACTTTGGGCTCGGCGTCTCAGAGGTTTATATGGGGTATCTAATGTATATGCAGAATAATGGCAACGAGTATAATACCAACATATGGTGGTTTAAGAGGATAGCTAGAGAATGTTTATAGAAGGATGCTTGGTGAGCGAATAGTATGAATCCTAGCTAGGTTTCAATGGATTCAAAGCTATATACATCACCCGGCCATATTTCGATATATGGACTTATATATATTGGATTATCGTCTTCATCCAGGATCTTTATTACAGCCTCCACAGATCCTTCTTTAGGGGCTAGGGGCACCATTGCAAGACCGCTTTTAAATATAGCTTCTCTTATTTCTCCATCTACAGCTATCAGCACTTTATAGTTTTTAGGGACCCCTGTTATTATTATAGATCTGCTGGGTATTGAGTAGAGATGCCTAGAAGATATTATCTCGTAGTCCTCACCTTTTCTGCTCCACCCGAGCCTTATCTTTCCGAAGGGACCCTCGTTATAATATTCTAACCTAATTCTATGGGGGCCTTCTAAGAGATCTAGAGGATCTGAAATAGAGATCCCCGTACCCTTATTATCCCATCTATCAATAACGATCTCACCGTCTATGTAGAGCCTTGCACCATCATCCGCATCTAGGAGAAATCTATAGCTTCTAGATGCTGTAACGTATAGATATCCCTCCCATACTGCAGCAAATGAGTTTAGCGGGATCCCTGGTGCGGGGTCGTCTATCCATATAAAGTTGATCTCTGGATCTATCCTCTCGAATGTCAAACCCTTTTCTATAACATCATCTGGTGTACATCCATCACAGATTCTCCCATATAGCCCTTGTAATCCATCATGCCTTCCACTTCTCACTTTTACTAGTATATTCCTCATAATCCCTAAGATGGTGCTTTTTATGAAATGCTTTAAAATAGTCTCCCATATCAGCTTCAGATCATCATGATCTCTTCCCGCTCTAGAGGGTAGACCTTCAGCTATATATAATTTTATTGTATTACACAATAACACGATATAATTTACAGATCTATCAGCAATCTTGAATAATGTATTATCATTTATTGTAATTTCCGCAATGATTATTAAAATATATTCAAAGTTCCAGATGATCTATAGAATATATTTTATCTAAATCCACAACTAACTGCACAGGTGGATATTCAGCGGAATTTACCTCGATGATCCATAGTCTTTATAATTAGAAGCCTCGTCTTTTCAATGTGGAGATGGCTAAGGCTTATAAGCTTTTGTTCTCCATCTCTTTGAGGTCTTAGCGGGCTACCCTCTAGCGATTGCCATATAGCAATGGTCTTTCCTATCTACATCAGCCAAGACTCCAAGCACAATATTTGCACCTAATGCTGGAGGTCATAGTGGTTATTTCTACTCTGTCTCTAGCTTCCTTTTACCGTCTCTGTACACTACCAACTTTATCCCGTGTTTTTTAGCTTCTCTTTTTAGATCCTTATCTAACGTTAATATATAGCCTTCTATAGCACTGGCTAGCCTTATTATATCTGGATCTGCCTCTTCTTTCTCATAGTCCTCGGAGAGTGTATAGATATGACATTCTTCATATATTTTTTCTATATATTTTGCAGCAAGATCTGCTCTGCCCTTTTCTGCCAAATGTCTATGGAGCTCTCTTATAACGGAGTCTGTGGTAGTACATATAACCTTCTCATCTAGATCCTCGCTTAAATGTTCTATAACGTCAAATAGCTTTTCAAAAAATAGTAGGAAAGCGCTTGTATCTACAATAGCTAGGATCATGAACCTCATTTATATTATTCTCTACCCCTTCTTATTAGCCTCCATCCACTATGTTGATAGGTGGTGATTTTGCCAATATTCCTCAAAGATCTCGAGGAGTTTAAGAAGGTGGCTGAAAAGGCTATAGAGTGCAGGGTTGTGAGGGATAAGAAGAGGAACGTTGGAAAGCTAAAAGCTAGAACCAAGAGGTATCTATATACATATGTAGTTCCGCTGGAAAAGCTAGATGAGGTTATAAAGAGTGTAAAATGCAACAACATAGTTGAAATTTCAAAGGGTAAGGTGGAGGAGGAGAGATGATGGCTAAAGCACAAAGGGTGATACTAGACACAGCTGCTTATCAACCCCAACACAAGTTCTTCATGGAGATAGCTAGGTGGCTCTCAACACTGCTAAACGTAGAGCTTAAAGTAATAGAAGAGGACTATGTATTTGCAAACCAATACGGCGATAAAGACGAGTTTGGCTTCGCATGGCTACCACAGCTATTCATAGAGCTAGAGGGAGGTATAATTATTCCAGTACTTACAAAACCCCCATTTAACCCTCAAACACTAGAACTGGATCAGGAGCTTTCGAAGAAAGAAATAATATCTAAATTAAAACAAAACAATGTCGATATCCCCCTAACCTCTTCCCCTCCCTAAGGGGTGGGGTTCCCCGTCCCCAGGGTTGGGGGTTTGGGCTACATCCCCTTTTAAAGGGTTTAGCCTGCGCCTGGCCTTAGGCGTGTTTATCTCTATCCCCTCTCGGGGACTCGGGGTTATAGCTATTATCATCGCCTCTGAGGCATAGGTTTAATCCTGTGTATCTTATCTCTATTGAGTATCGCTAGAGATTGATCTCCGAGGCTCACGCTTTTCGCCATCATCATCGAGAATGCCAGAGGATATAGGGCTTATAGATCTCCATCTCCACCCTAAAGGGCTAGGCTTTCAGATGTAAAAATAATATTGTAATCAACGGGTCTAGAGGTATTAGGTAGACTCGAAGCAGTAACAGTACTGATGTTACTGTGGCAGCTGTCATTGACAGATCTAAGATATTTAGGTGTAGGACTATGCTCTTTTTTAAAACATGTTCTCCCGATACAGATATAATTCCTAAAAATACTCCTTCCACTATGAGGAATAGTAATCCTATATATGTTGAAATGCTAGCTATATAGATCGTTATTGGGGTGTAGACTGCGATGATATATACAATTAGGAAGCCTCTCAGGCTAGATAGCTTTCCATTCAGGAGCTTTAAGACAGGCCTGTAGAGAAGAGAGAGTACTAAACTATATATGATCCCTGGCTCTCCGCTTTCCATAAAAAGCACACATTATTCTAGATAGCTTTAGGAGTTATATTTAAATTTTCTCTACTATGTTAATCTGATCTCCTTCCTACTCGAAGGAAAATTTATGCCCTTTAAATGGAGAGATGCGTCGGAGCTGTATTCCGAACCATGGATCAGTTTAGCTCCGCCTCGACCCTAGTTATACGAGTTAAGCTTGTGAAGAGCAAAAACGAAGCTGTGGGCTGTATCCTTTTCATGGTAGTGGGGTGCTTTTATATTCATTTATTGTCTGAACTTAGGCTTATAAGAATCCAACCCATAATCATTTTGATGTTAGGGTGACATCTCTGCTAGATCTTGGAATACCTCAGGATGCTATTATGCTCAGAGCATCCGAGGTCGAAGCCCTGTATGAGGGCATTGCCCAGAAGGGCTTCGGGGTTTCAAGCATAGTGGGAGCCCTGTGCCGCGAAGCCCCCAATGCCACAGGGCTAAAAACCCTGTGGATCAAGAAGCAAAGCAACACAATCAAAAGAAAATCAATGACAATCAACAACCATCGAGGGACAAGCGAAAGAGATTACCTAAACTTTATTTTAAATACCTCTTAGAGGCATCTATAGAGGTGTAGTTGGTTGTCCAGCTCACCGATCAACGAGCTTAAACCCATGATTCAGGATCTCAGGGGGGAGCTAGGTTTCATCTATATAGCTAGAGCCAGGGCCTTGAGGGAGAAGGGGTATAGAGTTATAAGCTTTGGCGTTGGGCAACCCGATATACCCACATTTGACCATATAGTTGAGAGTGCTAAGAGGGCTCTTGATAAAAGGATAACCGGCTATACAGAGACAGCGGGTATCCCCAGGCTTAGAAAGGCCTTTGCGGACTATCTTAACGAGAGGTATGGTGCAGAGGCTAAAGAGGACGAGGTGATAGTTACTACAGGCGCTAAAACAGCGATCTTCCTAGCTATAGCTTCTTATATATCGCCTGGCGACGAGGTGATAATACCTGAGCCAAGCTACCCTGCATATGGGGAGGTTGTAAGGTTCCTCGGAGGGATTCCCAGGTATGTGCCGCTAGAGTTTAAAGACCCATCATCGGGGTTTGAGCTTAATATTGAGAGGCTAGCGTCTATGATAAGTAAGAGGACGAAAATGATAGTGCTCAACAATCCACATAACCCCACAGGATATGTATTCCCGCCGAAGGTTGTTAAGGAGATATATAATCTAGCTCGTGAGAAGAGGTTATTGATATTGGCTGACGAGATCTACGATAACTTCGTATATGGTGAGACAGAGTTTAAGAGTATCACCAGCTTTCCTGAGTGGAAGGACTATGTGCTCTATGTAAATGGTGCTAGTAAGACATTCTCGATGACCGGCTGGAGGATAGGCTATCTAGTAGTTAGAGGCGATGTTGCTAGAAAGCTGACCAGACTAGCTGTTAACATATATAGCTGTGCACCTAGCTTTGCTCAAGAGGCAGCTGCGGACGCGCTAAAAGGCGATTGGACGCCTGTTAAGAGGATGATTGAGATGTTTAGAAGAAGGAGGGATCTTATATATGGAGAGCTATCAAAGATCAAGGGCTTCGATGTGTGGAAGCCTCACGGAGCGTTCTATATCTTCCCGAGAATATCGAATATACTGAGCAAGAGTGGGCTAAGCATTGAGCAGTTTGTAGACTATCTAATAGATAGATATCAAGTAGTCGTCCTCCCGGGAAGCGGATTCCCAGATACAGCTGGTAGGGAGTATATTAGACTGAGTTATGCTGTGTCGGAGGAGGATATTGTAGAGGGGGTTAGAAGGATCTCTGATGCTGTTAAGGAGCTTATAGGCTAGAGATTAGAGAACAATATTCAATAATATCTGATAAGGATATTGGCTTAACAATATAGATCCTCTTTAATATACTGCTGAACCATATTTAATAATCTTTGTAGAATACTTTCCAATAGGTGTGTAGAGCTGGTAAAGGCTCCAAAGGGGTATAGGCATAGGACTAGGAAGATCTTGAGGAAGTGTGTGAGGGAGAGAGGCAAGGTTCCAAGCTTAAGCTATCTCCTGATAGATTATAAGGAGGGGGATAGGATCCACATAGTTATAGATCCTGCTGTCCACGCGTCTATGCCTCACAGAAGGTATCATGGTAAGACAGGTATTATAACTGGTAGGAGGGGCCAGGCATACGAGGTTAAGGTATATCTAGGGGATAAGGAGAAAAAACTGTATGTAAGGCCAGAACATCTTAGGCCAACTCCTGAGGTTTGGGAGAGGGTTGTTAAAGAGACTAGATCCCTTATAAACGATGTTAAATCCAGGATAAGGGAAGTAAATAGTATGATTTTAAAGGCCCTCTCAGCGGCTTAGGGGGCGTCTGTTTTGAAGATCCTTTCTTTTAGAGAGGTACCACTTCCAAGTGTGAAGAAAATGCTTCTAGAGACGGAGGCTAGGGGTGCTAAGCTCCAGGATCTCCAGAGGAGGGTTTTAGAACACGCCACTATATTCTCTAAATGTAGCGAGGATAAGGTAGATGAGCTTGTGGATAAGCTGTTGGGGCTAGGTCTTAGAGAGATAACAGCTGCCCATGTGATCAATATATGCCCTAGAACCAAGGATGAGCTGATATCTCTTCTAAACTTTGAGCAGAAGATGCCGAGTGAGGAGAATATGGAGAAGATCCTAGAGCTGTTGAGCGAATACTGCAGATGCTAGTTGGTGCATATTATGTATAGAGGTGCAAGGGATCGCCAGCCAAGATATTACAGGGTGAGAGACGTATATGTAGTTGTGCTGGACTACATGCCAAATGGGAATCCCCTTGATAGGCATCAACACCATAGAAGCTCTCCAATAGCCCAAGTTATTGGTACAAAGTATCTCTCACTAGTAGAGCTGATCCCTCCTCCTGGACAGCATCTAAACATAGGCGAGAGGATCTATGTTGAACAATCCCTCAGAGGTTTTCAGGGGCCTAGGCTTGGTGAGAGGCTTATGTGGCAGGAGCTGACCGGTATTGCAAAAGATAATTTGCCAAGTGTTTTGAGAGATATATTGATCGAGAAGGAGAGGGTCTATACGGAGTTCTTTAACGTAGCATCTTCTATAAATATAAGGCTACACATGTTCGAGCTTCTCCCAGGGATAGGTAAGAAGAGTCTTGAGACTCTTCTCTCTGAGAGGAAGAAGAAACCCTTTGAATCCTTCAAGGATATCGCTCAGAGGGCCAAGATCTCTGACCCTGTCAAGCCCCTCATGGATAGGATCATACTAGAGCTGATGGGCGGGGAGAAATACTATCTCTTTGTAGAGCCTCCGAGAGACGCTACCGATGTTGTTTTCTTCAAAATGCTCGACTATCTCTATGCGAGGGTTAACTATAGGGAGCCGTGGTGATCCTGAGATCGAGGGTTTCATATCCTCCTATGAGCAGAGAGGAGCTGATCAGACTCGCTAAGGATCTTATTTGGAGGGGCGGTGTAAAACCTAGAAAAAGACTTGGGCAGCACTTCACAGTAGATCCAATGTTGATAGAGGAGATGGTCAGGCTAGCCAAAGCATATGGATGCTCATCCCAAACAGTGGTTGAAGTGGGGACAGGCTTTGGCTTTCTCACAGCCCCTCTTTCGAGGGTATGTGGCAGGATCATATCTATAGAAGTAGATCGCAGGATCTATATGGTGGCTAGGGATATCTTAGCTGGGTTCAATAATATAGAATTGGTATTAGGAGATGCTGTCTCGCTTCTAGAGAGCATTAGAGGGTATCAAGGAGTGGTTGGCTCTATACCCTATTCCATAACATCGCCTCTTCTGAGCATCATGGCTAGGGGCGCCGCTGAATGGGCTGTGCTGTTGCTTCAAAAAGATGTTGTGGATAGGATCTCATCTCCGCCTGGAACACGGGAATACGGATCTATCAGTGTTCTGGTGAACCTAGCATTTAGAGTCAAAACCGGCAATATATATCCACCAACAAGCTTCTATCCAGAGCCGGAGGTTTTCTCCCAAATAATTATATTAGAGAAAAGAAAAGGCAACATAGTTAGCAAAGATCTGGAGAGATTTCTTAAGTGTCTCTTTAGCCAGCGAAAGAGACTAGCCCATAAAGCTGTGAAAAAGTGCCTAGGAATAGATATATCGCGCACAGAAACAAGAGTTTTCCAAATATCGCCCGAAGAGATATACACCATATATTCAAAGGCAAGACAGACCCAAGATCAAAACAAAAACGTTTCTCAAAACTAGCCAGCTATCCCCTAAAATATATCCACTTGTCCCTCGATGGTTGTTGATTGGTCATTGATATTCTTTTGTTTTGGATTGCTGCGTTTCTAGATCCACAGTGTTTCTAGCCCTGTGGCATTGGGGCTTCCACTCTCCCAAAGAGATCTTGGGATCTCTATGGGTTTCATTGGTGGCTTTTAAGCCCAGCAGAAAGGGGCTCCCATCTATGCTTGAAACCCCGAAGCCCTTCTGGGTATAGCCCTCATAAAGGGCTTCTAGGGCTTTAAAATAGAGGTTGATCAAGGCAACTACCTCTCTATGCCATCTCTCGCCTCCCTTGCTACATATCCCTATCCTAGCCTCTCCATACTCTATTGTTGCCTTGTGTATCTTGCAGATCTTAGATGTATTCCTGGGATCTACCATCAATACTGGCACACTATATTCCCTTGCCTTGTCTATTATCGCATTCAGCTCACCCTTCAATGCACTCTGATATATCCTGTGCCTTAATTGTTTATTCTTATATCTAGCGATCATAACCCTTATATCTTCTCCCGAGATCCTCTCAACAACTATTACTCCTCTCACCCTCATAGCGTCTCTTACTATTAGGTTTTGCTGTTTTCATCCTATAATCCTTCTTCTTTCTCTCCTTAAGCTTTTTCATAGCCTTTCTAGCTTCTCTGCTACGGATCCATTTCTTCTCTGGATGCTCTCCTTCCTATAGCTATAGCCCAGAGTAGTCTTGGTAAGATCTGTTTCTAGGATTACTGCGAATGCCTCGTAGAGAGTTCTACAGAATTCTCATTATCATCGACAGGCTTA
>JAVVGG010000043.1:0-11340 GCA_032249275.1 Desulfurococcales archaeon | reverse complement strand
AAAATGTTCTATGCTTGAGAATTCTAGATTCCCTTGATCTACTATGCAGTTACTCTAGCTCCTCATCTTAGCTCTACACGCTATTTCCACCCGTGTACCAGGTGTAGCCTTGGTGATAGCTTGAAACCGTGTTCTCTGCATATCTTCTCCACAATCCCCACCCTTGAGAGGTATTCCTCCCTGGATTTGGACTCTGGCATCAAATACACCTTGTCCCTCGGTAGTGGAACGCTTTCTATGTACCAGAAAACCTCCTTTACGTCTCTCTCATCCACAACTACGAATTTGAATATCGCCTTCCCACTGCATGCTAGGATCCTTAGAGGGGCTATTCTATATCTTATGTTTAGTGGCATCCCCGAATTGGATAGCTTTGGGGATACGTTGAACTGATCTGTGAGCTCTATCAACTCCTTCTGAGGCTCTATCGTGCCGTTTGTCTCGACCTCTACTCTTGGTTTGAAGCCGTATCTCTTTATAAATGCTTTTAAAAGGGTTACTATGGAGTTCTGCCTCATAAGAGGCTCTCCCCCTGTTATTACAAGCATATATCCGCTGGAGAGATCCTCGACCCAGCCTTTTGACTCCCATATGTCTAGGAGATCATCTACCCTGCACATCTCTCCCTTAACCCATATATCTATCGTATCGCACCAGCTACATAGGAGGTTGCATCCCTGGAGCCTGAGAAATATTGCTGGATATCCTGCTGTTGGGCCCTCGCCCTGGTAGCTCTTGAACATCTCGGATACTGCTAGCTCCTCATCTGATGTTCTTATAAATCTATAGCCTTCTGCGATCTTAATCCTCAATATAGATTCTATCCCATTGTCTAGCGTGTTAGAGGGCTTATAACCGTGCTAGAAGAACCTATCCTCCCAGTAGCCCTTGAACTCAACCTCCCTTCCCAACCCCCTCTCCCTAGCCTTGTCATAGACTAGCTTTGCAACAGCCACGTCCCACAGGGCTATTCCGTGGGACTTGAAGATCGTTATATCTTCGTCGGAGCCCCTACCGATCTTGCCGATGACAACCTCCCAGAGCTCGTAGACCCTATCCCACGATATATGGCCGGAGCTCACAGCATTTATTATATCTCCAGACTCCTTCTGGGCCTGCTCTTTGTTATCGGTAACAACTAGATCTGCTTTCTGGAAGACCTCTGGATAGGCCTCGGATCTCGAGGGGTGGTTAGAGCCCACGAGGTTTATGTGGGATCCCTTCTCAACCCACTCAGCCCTTACAAAGGGCTCTCTAGAGTTTGTAGCTGTTGCTAGCACATCGCTCAAGCTTATAACCTCTCTATAGCTCTGGGCTACAATGGTTTTCAACCCCTTCTCAGAGAGCTTTCTAGCCATTGAATCCGCGTGATCCCTGTTGAGGGAGTATATAAGCACCCTCTCCGGATTCATAACCTTGGCTATAGCTAGAGCCTGGGTATATGCCTGCCTCCCGGAACCAATGATCCCAAGCTTAGATGCCCCCCTCCTAGCGAGATACTTAGTTGCAAGGGCACTCGCAGCCCCAGTCCTAATCCTGCTCAGAATATCGCCCTCGATCACAGCCAATAGCCTGGAATCTTCGACGCTGTATAGGAGGATCACAAAAATAGTTCTGTTAGGAGTCGATAGATAGGCCTTGACACCGCTAACACCCAGAGGCTCGATCGTGGAGGACATAACATGGAGCACAGATGATCTAGAATAAACCCTAGACCTGGAAATAACATGGGCAACACCCTCAGACTGCATCTTGGTGGCCTTCTCAATAGCCTCAATGGCATCCCCAAAATCTAGGAGTCTCAGAACATCCTCCTCAGAAATCAAAAGAACCATTAAAAGCACCAAGAGGAATTATTCCGATGCCCTTTTAAATCAAACACGGTCATCAATACCGTTCTTATTAAAGCTACTGAGATCTGAGGAATTCATAAGTGGAGAAATAGATACTCAATTAGTTGAGAGGAAATATCTTGTTCGTGAGAAAAATAGATAATGAGCAAGAGTAGGTCAAAGCTCTGTCCAAACTACATCTAACTCTATGCATATTGCCTCTGTTCCCAATATTTCTGCGAAGCTGGGCTTTGTTCTTCCGTTGTCACTACTTACTAGCTCTTTTATATATAGCCCTCCTGAGGCTTCTACTAGGCATTCCAGAAGGTTCCCTGCTATCTTGGCACATTTTATTCTATAGACTTGCTTTATTCTCTCTATATCTCTTCTTCTGTGGAGTGCTCTTGTTGGTGTTCTCTGCTTTATTGATCTGTTTCTCAGCTCCTCCTCTAATCTCTGTATGTCTTCTTCTCTTAATTCTCTGGATATCAGCACTAGGATTCTATAGATCTTCCTTGCTGTGCTGGATCTTCTCTTGTTTATCCTCACCTCACCCCTATTACTCCACCCCTCCACCTTGAATTCTACGAGATCTCTGTAGCTGTTTAGCGCCTCCTGAACATCTTCTAGGCTGACTCTCCTTCTCCTAGGAGATCTAACCTCGATCACCGCTCCCCTGCCTGTTCCCAGCATTCTGGCGTCTATATCCTCCCTTCCAAAGGCGTGGACAACCACCTCCGATCCCCTAAAGAGGTTTGCTAAGGGCTTCGAAGCTTCTTGTATTGAGAAGTATTTGGGGCTGCCGTTCTTCAATATTGTTGACTGGCTTATCATCCTCCACTTCTTCCAATACCTAGCCTTTATCAATATACTTCTAACCTCTATATCAATTCCACCGCTTGGATATCTCACAACGATGGTGGCCTCGGGATCCCTTAGATCAGCTGTAAACTCTCCGAGGGCTTCTATCTTCTTACCTATCTCCCTGCTTATCTCATCCTTGAGCTCCTCAGAATAGATAGATCCAGAGGCTCTGATGACCTCGGCCTCAATAGATTTTATAGGCTCCTCAACAACAGCCCCTACAAGGAATCTCGAGATATCCCAGCTCCTCAGAAGATCCGCAGCCTGTCTAGAGGTCTCCTCTATAAATAGATCCAGAGATCCACCGCACATAGAGCATGGAGCCGGGGATAGATCAGAGCCTGTCAGCCTTCTATAGAGGCCAGAGG
Organism: Desulfurococcales archaeon; assembly: GCA_032249275.1. GTDB lineage: Archaea > Thermoproteota > Thermoprotei_A > Sulfolobales > AG1 > AG1. The sequence continues at coordinate 8,276 of JAVVGG010000043.1, read as the reverse complement.
CCCTCACACCTATTCTAGGAGCCATCTCGAGAAACTCATCCCTAGCCCCCACATCCCCCATCTCTATAGCTTGGTGGTATTTCATCACAAGCATTGTCTTAATAGCAGAGCCCCTCTCAACATTATCCCATCCATAGCCAAGGCGGGCATATAGTCTCCCTAAGCATCTATCGCAAAGCGGGTAGCTCTTAAGAGCCCTTCTAGAGATCTCGAGAAGCTCCTCCAGCCCCATCCCATAATATATATAGCTCAACCACTTATGCATTATGCATTTACTAAAACCCTTAAAGTTTAAGGGCAAATAGATACGTTAATAACCGTGAGTACCTCGATAGACATTAAATCCTTGGATAGTCCTATCCAGAGCAGTTAAAAGGGAGCAAACTTTCACATAGCAAACAGCTATGGAGCTTCTAATGCTTGGAACAACAATTGTTAAAAGGGGTTATCGGGGAGAAAGCTATAAATATGGATTCCAAGGGATAAATCCTATATAAGGGGCATCAAATGCTATGGAGAATATCAATAGAAGCGCTGACGATGCCTCTACAGAGATCTAGGGATCGCTAGGCAGGGTTAGGTGATGACGTGATGCCCAGCTCCTGTGCAGATTTATATAGAGAGGTGGAGAGACTATTAGAAAGCGTAGCGGGGATCAACTATGGCCACAGCTATCTGGAAGCGGTTATAGGCGATAGAAAGCTGGTGATATGGTGTATGGAGAACCCTCTAAACATAGTTGCAGACCTATATAGAGTAGAGGAGAGAGAGGGAGCTCCCTATGAAATATTTATCCAGAGGATAGAATTTGGCGGCCAGATCAAAAGTGCGATGGAGATATTTAGAAGCATAGCGGGGATCGAGAGGATCCTATATAATATAAGAAGGCATATAAAGGTACATATGATAAAAAACAAACCCATTTCTGGAGAGAATATACACCGTTTCTCAGCAGATGGTGGTTCCATCTGCCTCTCAACGGTCTCCCCGAGCCCCCTCACCGCAGCAGCTCCCCACCAGTCGCCTGATGACTCATAGCCCTACGGGTCTCGGAAACCCGGGGTCACCGATAAGTATATATCTCTGAGGTTTATAAACATCAGCATATCTCATAGCGTTAAGAGGTCTCAGAAACCAATGAACACGAGTACTACAAATAATCATGAAAACCGAAACAGCCCATCGTATGAGCTCTACCCCTCCCACTCTGAAAGGGGCGGGCTTCAGATGATAAAACCTTAACGGCTCTAGCTTTAGTCATATATGCGGGACCTCATCACTCTTCAGGTCCGGGTTCTCTAATCATCCATGTTATCTATGTTTTAGAAAGATATATTCTCTCATATTCTGTATATATTTGGAGCTCTGTGGATGAGGTTCTGCTCTCGATGTGGGAGGGAGGAATCTGCCATACCTATAGTCAGGCATCTATGTGTTGAATGCTATCTTGAGGTCTATGGAGGGAATCTAGTTCCTAGATCTATTGAGCTGTTTCAATGCCCATCATGCGGTAGCTATAGGCTTGGTGATAGATGGATAGATCCGATGGATCTCGGAGGTGAGGAGAGGATTTTGCTAGCATATGTTGTTGAGGAGAGCATATCCATGCCAGAGGGTTTTGAATCGGTTGAGGTAGAGGATCTCAGGGTATATGGCACAGAATATGGTGAGGCTATGGAGGCGAGACTGAGGATATCTATTGGGGGTAGGATATATAGTCTGTCTAGAAGGCTTAGACTCTCTAGGGTGAGGAGGCTATGCCCTGTATGCCATATGGCGAGAGGAGGGGGTTACCAGGCTATCCTCCAGATCAGGGGGTACCCATCGATGGGGGAAGATCTTAGGAGGAGGGTTGAGAATATAATTGCTGGCATGCCAGAGACCATTAGATCTATGGTGGTTGAGTATAAATCGTCTAGAGAGGGTATAGACCTTAAGCTCGCATCTAGACAGGCTGCACAGTCAATAGCAAATATCATTAGGAAGGAGTTGGGAGGGGTTATCAAGACATCTGAGGAGGGCGAGATAAGGAGCGGGATTAAAGGTGGTAAGAAGTCTAAGCTGGTTATAAGCCTCAGAATAGCGGATCTGAGGGAGGGTATATATATAAAGGTGGAGGGAAACCCCTACATAGTCGAAAGCGTCTCAGGCGATCAAGTGGTTCTACAGGGTAGGGATGGCAGGAGATATACAATGTCTATAGAGGAAATCCTTAAGGGCAGGAAATAGCTGGGATCTATTAGTCGATGGTTACTGATCCTCGGATTTGTAAATATTAGCCCTTTAATAGCCATAATTGTTGGGAGGATATTTGAATCTCCTAGGAGTCGCGATGGGCCTCTACGCAGGGCTAACAGTATATCTTGGCTTCGCAATCCTCGCTATCAGAAATATAAGCAGGGAGAGACTGGGGATGCTAAACGCGATGGCAGGGGGTCTCCTGGGCTATCTCTTCGCAGAGATCTCCGTTGAGCTCGTTGAGAAGCCCGAGGAGATGGCTAGGGAGGGCAGGTGGTTGGACTACACAATATATGCTGTAACAACTAGCGTAGCGTTAATAGCGACCCTCCTGATCCTAGCATATATCGAGAGGAGGCTTAAGACGAGGAGTGCAGCGGCGAGGGAGTGGGCTAGGCTCGGCCTTAGAATGGATCCGTGGACTCTGAGCCTCCTACTCTCAATAGGGCTTGGGATGCACAACCTAGGCGAAGGGCTGGGAATAGGCTCGGCACTATCCATAGCAGATCTCGGACTAGCGATATTGCTTTCCATAGGGTTCGCGATACACAATGTGACAGAAGGCTTCGCAATCTCATCACCCCTGCTAGCGGTGAAACTAGCGAGAACACTTCCAGATGGAGAGCAGGCAATAGCTATAACATCTAGAGGACTTGTTACAAAGCTCCTTATCCTAGGCCTCATAGCAGGTGGCCCAACAGCTGTAGGTGCTCTAATACTATCCTCGGCACCCCCGAACGAGCTTATAATAGATGTTGCTATGACCTCGGCAGCGGCCTCAATAATATATTCTGTGTTTAACATGAACCTCTCAGCTATGGGACAGTTGAAGGGAGATCCAGTGAGATTCTGGTTCTCAATATTCCTGGGCTTTCTAATAGCAATAGCTGTAGAAACAGTTCTCGCAACCATGAATCTACCTATATAGGACTTCTACCAAGCAACACGATAGCTGTACGGCTTAGTCGTGAGACTGACCTCCTCCCCGCCCTAAAGGGCGAGGCTTTCAGTTGTAACCGAGTATTTTTAACCTCTTAAATTTAAATATTATCCAGTATGGGTATCGTATATGTTGGTTTCAAGAATACTTTCAGGTTTTCCATCATAATAATCACCATACCAGCATCTTTGATCCCAATCTCAGACCATAATGTATATGCAGAACAAGATATGCTAAATTACAACTGATAGTCAGGGGTTGAACGAGATCTTCTTGGACTCGAGTGGAGTCCAAATCTCTATAGAGCTTCAGCGCGGTGTCAAAAGGTTCAAAGGATCCTTCTCAGGCGGGTTGGTAAACATCAAGATCTATGGTCTAGACTCTCCGACATATATATAGATGTTGCTGGCGGAAAAATATATGGATTTAGGCTACACGGTATTCGAAGGAAAGTCGAAGGTAAACATTGAACTCTCAGGCGGGATCCTAGATCTAGAGGCTAGGATCCCGAGTAGTGTTGGAGTTATGTATAGATTAGATAAAGTGGGGCTGTATTCTTTATGGTAGTGGGGATGCTTTTATATTAGTTTGTTGCCTGGGTTTAGGCTTAAGCATCCAGTTCATAATTGTTTTGATGATGAGGTGATATCTCTGCTAGACCTAGGTGTGCAGAGCCCCCGGGATGCGATGATACTCAGAGCTCCCGAGACCGAGGCTTTATTAGGACATAGCCCCCATCTAGAGCCTCGGGATCCAAGCCTAGATGGGAGCCCAGTGCCGCTGGGCTCAACAGCCACCAGTGAGCCCATAGAGATCCCAAGATCTCTTTGGGGGAGGTGGAAGTCCCCGATGCCACAGGATCAAAACCTGTGGATCAAGAGGCAAAGCAACACCCAACAAAAGAATATCAGCGATAATCAATAACCATCGGGGGACAAGCGGGTTGGGGTAGGGTGGATATTGATAAGGATCTTATGGCGCAGCAGAGCCTCAAGGGCGTTGTTGATACAGATATTAAATTAAATGGTGGGCTAGGATCTATAAGGATTTTCTGAAGCTAGAGATACTACTCTTCTTCAGCGGTAGGAGATCGGCGGTGTCTATATTACTGTTACACGCTTCGTATTGCAGCTTTAGGTCTCGGTCTATTAAAGCCGGCTAACCTAAGGATCACTATCCATACTTTGGGGGCGTTCTTAGATTATATATGGATTGGAACCCGTAAAAGAGATATAGGCTCTCCGAAACTAATTAGTGGGCATGTGGAGCTCGGCGAGGGTGCTCTCGCTAACCATCCCTGCATCGCTAATCCTTGCGGTGTTTTCCATCTACTTGAGCGCTTGGCTTGCGATCATATTGATCCCCTTTCTTCTCCACCTCGCAATGGTACTTTCGGGATATCTATACTATAAACTACATGGATGCCCCAGGACATCATATTCTGGAAGAAGACATGTATATGCTCGGGATAGACGGGTTATTATATCCGGAGAAATTGTGTATACATCTGCAAACAATAGTTCTACTATATACTTGGTTAAGGGTAGGGTTCTCCCTCTATCATTTCTCCTCAACCCCATTCTACTCTGCATATTCACCTATTTCTCACCAATTAAACTGGCTAACGGGGTCTACGAGGCCTATGGAGCTATGCCGGGCTCGATCTATGTTTTCAGATCAAGAATCGGTGGGGAGATCTCAGATCAGGATATAGGTGATCTATTAAAATATATGGAGGCTATATGTGATCATAACTGACCCCTCTCAGCCCTAAAGGGCGAGGATCTCAGTTGTGAAAGACCTAGAAAGATCCCAGGTATTTTTTCTAAAAGCTATCTATAAAAAATATAGATCCTGTAGATATTAGATCTAAGGATATGAGGTCTAAGACAATGCTAGAGAGCCTAAATAGTTGGTTTGTTGATCTGACATTCTCTCACCTCTAGAGAGAATCCTAGACCTATTTATGAGGGCTTATAGGCTTATAGTTATCCCCACCTTAAAAGGGTGGGCTTTTATTCATAAGTGTGATCTATGGGTTGAAGATCTCTTGTCATAGGCTTTTTATTAGCTTTTGCTGTGATGATGTTATGTGGAAGCCAAATGTATCATAGCTGGATACCGAATTCAGATCCTGTTGTCAAGAGGGAGATGCTGAGGTTCATCGGCAAGGGTGTCGAGGATCTCTTCGTGGATATCCCGGAGAGTATAAGGCTTAGAGAGCCCCTTAAAGTTGGCTTTGGAAGACCGCTTTCTGAGTATGAAGTCTATAGGATCGTCGATAGGATTTTATCTAGGAATAAGGTCTTCAGAGACCCCCCACCATTTATAGGTGGTGGGATCTGTGCTGGCTATGTGCCATCTATAGTTAGGTTTCTAGCCCTCAGAGGTGAGATCTATACCTCCTACACACCATACCAGCCTGAGATCAACCAAGGAGTGCTCGAGGCTATATTCGAGTATCAGAGTATAATGGCAGAGCTATATGGCGTTGATGTTGTTAACGCCTCCATGTACGATGGATCTACAGCTGTTGCAGAGGCCTTTAGACTCGCTATGAGGGCTACTAAGAGGAGCAAGATCCTTGTTCCAGCTATCATGAACCCTTTCTACAGATCTGTTGCAAACACATGGCTATCACCTGTTAAAGGCGCTCTGGAGGAGTATAGGGTTGATGAGAAGGGAAACCCGGATCTCGGAGATATATATGGGAAGATAGATGGCGATACAGCAGCAATCTATCTTGAGAACCCCGGTTTTTTGGGAAACATAATAGAGAATCCAGAGGCTGTTGGGGAGATAACAAAGAAAAGGGGAGCTCTATTCATAGTATATTCAGAGCCAACGAGCCTGGGGATCCTCAAACCTCCTGGAGAATATGGGGCCGACATAGTTGTGGGTGATGGCCAGAGCCTGGGCCTCGGGCTTAACTATGGCGGGCCAGGCTTGGGGATCCTGGGGATTAAGATGGATCAGGAGCTCTTGAAACAGCTACCTGGAAGGCTTGTAGGGGCTACTGTGGATGCAGATGGTAGGAGGGGGTATATGCTGATCCTCCAGACTAGGGAGCAGCATATAAGGAGGGAGAGGGCTACAAGTAATATAACTACTAACTCCTCCCTCATGGCTATAATGGCCGCGATCTACATAGCCTATCTCGGGGGCAACGGTCTTAGAAGGTTGGGGGAATCGATTCTCAGGAGGACTCTATACGCTGCTGAGAGTATCAGGAGGAGACTCTCTGGGAGGGTTTCGATAGCTTTGGGGAGCAGGCTATTCTATAGAGAGATCCCCCTGAGGTTCCATGGGAAGATCTATGGGGAGATCCATAGAAGACTCCTCGAGAGAGGTATCCATGGCGGGCTATGGTTGAGAGGGCTTTTAAAAGGGTTTGAGGATTGCGCCCTCTACTGTTTCTCAGAGATCCATGGTAGGGAGGATATAGATAGACTTGTCCAGGCTCTAGCTGAGGTGGCTTGAGGTGTGGAGGCAGGCTAGATGGGATGAGAAGCTTATCCTTGAGATGGAGAGGTACACGGCTCAAGGGCCTTCGATACCATATGAGGATCAGTTCTCAGATATGGAGGTTAAGATCCCGAGCACCATAGCTAGGGTGAAGCCCCCCTCAATACCATCCCTCTCCGAGATAGAGGTTGTGAGGCACTACACAAGACTCTCCCAGATGTCCTATAGCGTTGATGTGGGCCCTATCCCCCTTGGATCGTGCACCATGAAGTATAACCCAAAGATAATGGATCTCATAGCCCTAGATCCTAGGGTAACCGATCTACACCCGCTACAGGACGAAGAAACAGTTCAAGGGCTTCTAGAGATAATATATATTACTGAGAGGTGGCTCTCAGAGATAACGGGTATGGATAGATGCTCATTCCAACCCCCAGCGGGGTCTGCCGGCGAGCTTGCAGGGGCTATAATGATTAGGAAGTACCACCTAGACAGGGGGGAGGATAGGGATGAGATGTTGATACCAGACTCAGCCCATGGATCTAACTCTGCTAGCGCTGCAATGGCGGGCTTTAAGGTTGTTAGAATCCCCACGGGACAGGATGGCGAGGTATCTATAGAGGCTCTTAAGGCGGCGTTAACCCCTAGAACTGCTGGGATCATGCTTACAAACCCAAACACCCTTGGGATCTTTGAGAGCAGGATCCTCGAGATATCGGATCTCGTTCACAGCTCTGGAGGGCTTCTATACTACGATGGAGCGAATCTAAACGGCATCCTAGGGATTGTGAGACCGGGGGACATGGGCTTCGATATTGTACATCTAAACCTCCACAAGACATTCGCAACACCCCATGGGAGTGGAGGTCCCGGGGGAGGGGTTGTATGTGCTAGGGGGGAGCTTGTGGATTATCTCCCAAGGCCCCTCATAGCTAGACAGGGCGATAGATATTTCTGGGACTATGAGTGTAAGAGGTGTATAGGGATGGTGAGGGCCTTCTATGGGAATATAGTGCCTGTTATAAGGACATTTATATATATCTCCTTGCTAGGCCCCCAAGGCCTTAGAGAGGTCTCAGAGGTTTCCGTAATCAACACAAACTATTTCGTGAAGAAGCTCATGGAGAAACCATACTATGAAATCCCATATAACCCTGAGAAGCCTAGAAAGCATGAGATCGTTGTGAGCGCCTCGAAAATAGCTAGGGAGACGGGGGTGACGGCGGAAGATATAGCAAAGGCCCTTTTAGATGAGGGGCTCCATGCTCCAACAATCTATTTCCCATTAATAGTTAGCGAGGCCCTCATGATAGAGTTCACAGAGACAGAGCCTAGAGAGGTTATAGATTCATATGCAGAGGCTCTGAATAGAATAGCTGAGAAGGCATATAGAGAGCCCTCCACACTAAAGATCTCGCCGAGGAACACTGCTGTGTCAAGACTAGATTCTGTGAGGGCTAACCATCCAAAGAGCGTGGTCCCCAGCTATAAAGTATATCGCAGGATAGCACTATCTACAGAGGGCTTTGAGAAGAAATAGAGATCCGATTAGCTCAAAGCCTTTTTAAAGAGGTCTAATCACCGTTTGAAAGGGCTAAGCTTGTGAATATATGCTCGACCTCCTCCCCGCTTT
>JAVVGG010000042.1:0-11708 GCA_032249275.1 Desulfurococcales archaeon | reverse complement strand
GCTCAATATGTGGAATCAAACATAAGAATGGGAGGATATATAGAGGGCTATATATATGCAGTAAGACTGGGAAGAAGATCAATGCAGATATTAATGCTGCGCTGAACATAGCGAGAAGACTAGGATACAGGATAAAAATAGCAAAAAAGATTGAGAGCTACCATGTAACACATAACGGTGTAAAACCATTAAACCCTCTCCAGGGAGCTAACACCCAAGACCCCAGCATAGAAACCCCGCCCCTTAAGGGCGGGGAGGGGTCATATAGAATATAAAGAAGACCTAACTATATAGCAGTAATTAGAGGTTCACTAGGGGAATTATTGAAGTTAGGTTATAAGTATTCATCGTCACCCTAAAGGTGTTGTCTCGGGAGCAACACTTCTTAAGCGTAGGGGCTAGCATAGAAGACCCTATAAACCCTTTGAGCTTATTTCTTAGGGGGTAGTCATTGATTAGGGCTGAGGATATCATGACTCCTAATCCCATTACAGTTAAGCCTGATGAAAGTGTGGCTAGGGCTGCAAGGGTTATGTCTGAGAATAAGATAGGCTCTGTAATAGTTGTTGATAACGCGGGCAAACCTCTTGGAATCGTAACTAGCCATGATATTTTAGAAAAGGTTGTAGCCAGAGGTCTCAACCCGAATGATGTTAATGTGGCTAGGGTTATGTCGAGCCCTCTAATATATGTTGATGCCTCTACACCTATAGATAAGGTTATAGAGATCATGCTTAGAGCTGGGATAAGACATGTACCTGTTATGAAGGGGGAGAGGTTGGTTGGGATAATAGCTGAGTATGACATAATAGCCTTAGGCCCTGAGATTTTCCAGGCATTAGAGCTTTTTGAAAGTGCGATGATGGAGAGGGCTAGGAGGAAGAGGGGTTTTCGAGGCTAGATCCTGTAGATATGTTTATTCTATGGAAAACCCTCTTGCTTGCAACATATATTATGCCTTGTAAAGGCTCTAGCGACCTCAGAGTTTTCTTAATCTCTTCCTTAACGGCTTCGTCATATGCTATGAAGCTAGATATCAAGTCTATGACCCTTGGATCTGTTTGTCTTAAGAAGAAAAACATACCAGCGTTATTAATGACCTCGGATGTAAGTTTCTCAAATTGCTGTGTTGAGATCACAATAGATAAGCCGTACTTCCTACTCTCTCTAAAGATCTTAGATATGAACTCTTCAGCAGAACCCCTTAGCAGGTTGTGTGCCTCATCTATAATGATGGCTAAATCCACCTCCCTTTTTTGTCCTGTTGCTACCATGTGTCTCCATATCTGCTTCAAAAGATATTCAATATATATTGTCGAAGCGTATTCAGATCCTATGTTACTCATATCTAGTATAATATAACGCCCTTCTCCAGTTAATGCCTTTTCAATATTTATCGCCTCTCCCCTGATATGAGTTGCAAGTATCCTTAGATATGGGATTATGCTAAGCAAGAGCTCCCTAGTCTTCGGATCTTCTTTAGATTTTTCTAGAATTTCCTCAGCGACGGTTAGTAAATCTTTGAAGCTTTTGCCACCCCTTCTGATCATCTCTACAGCTATTGTCGATAAAATCGATACTTGGAGAGCTCCTAGTCTAAAGATCTTTCTTATACTATCTACAAGTTCAAGGGCTCTCCCTTCATTAAGGGTATTTAATAATATCTGTGGGGAATTCTCTGATGCATCTATAACTCTAAAACCTTCTAAGCCTCTGTACTCTCCATGATAGTCGATTACTATAACACCTATCCCCCCTCTCCTCAAACCCTCCGCGAGGATCTTGCAAAGGGTTGTCTTTCCACTACCTGTGTTCCCGCTAATCACTATATGTGGGGATGAGGCGGTATCGATGGGTATTCTAAGCCTAGCTCTTTTTTCGAGATAGATACCGGGTATCTCTATAGATTTTAAACCCTCTCCTAGTATAGCCTGCTCTCTATAGTGTATCATAGAGGTGTAGAGATAGATAGTAGAACCCCAAGACCCAATTGGAATTAAAATTCTCGATATGCTATGCCTATTGTTTACAGTGGGTATAAGGAGACTTGCTACGACAATACCTGGCATAACTACTGGGTTTATTAATAATATAGATCCGTCTGTAACGCCTAATAGAACTAATATCAGATCAATAAAAGCTATCGCAACTATAGCTACCCCTAGCGAGATCATAGAGATATAGGGCGCTCTCTTTAAATTTCTAGCAATATCCAACATGATTTTTCTAGCGTTTATAGATATTATAGTGGATTTTCTTCTCCCTTTTAAAGCGTACCTCGCTATCGCTAAACCAGCGGCAATCTGTATACCCAATATACTACTAGATATCGTATCAAGACCGGACTGTATATAGAACATCAACAAGGTATAGATGCTTAGAGAAATAGCTGGTAGGGAGAGGAGTAGAAGTTCCAGGGACTCACGCAAAGCTAGATAAATTGTGACGTAGATCATCAAGAACATAGGGGTTGATATTGCGGCATAAGAAACAATGCTTATTATTGGGGTTAACAACAGAGGTGTATATGTTAATATACATGTGAGGAATGATATCAAAGCCGCTGATCTATGTGCTTTCAAACAGAATCACCTCTAGTATTTCTAGGATGCTGCATAACTATAGGAATAGCTAAAGGTTCCAAAACCGGGGCAGATCATAATAAGGTATTTTGGCATGCGCCCGATCAGCAATATCTTAACCCTCTATAGTTTCTAGCTATTATTTTTAGAATCTCTCATCCCCTAAGTAAGAAAAATCTTAAATCCTAATAACAAAATACGGTACTCATCATAGGCTATTGCTTTAAGCCAAGTATTACTAACTTAGACCATCTATTGCTCAGATCGTCGTTTCCTTTAGATCTTTTTGATCGCTTTAGTCATAGCTAGTACATGTGTAGAATTTTCGTAGGATTTTGTTTCTAAAATATTATTTTAGAAATATATTCCCTAAGTGCTCAGTATTTCTTGGTGTTTGTTTGGGAGCGATTCTGCTTGTAGATCTTGATAGAATTGATAAGGATCAGAATCTCCTGGGAAAGATTCTGATGAAAGTAAGGTATGGAAGACTTGGAAGTCTCACAATATATCTCATAACAGGCAACGCGGAAATCAAGGCATGGGCTGAAAAGGTTAGAGATGCGTTTTCTAGGAATTTCGATGTCACGATATACCTCTACTCCATTAATAACATTGAAGAGGGTCTTAAGAAGGTGGTTGAAACCTGTAGTAACAGTTACGTATATATATATAGGGAAATCCCGGATCAATATCTAAAGGAATTGACAAACTACTGCGAAAAAGTTGAGGTAGTATAGCAAAGCGGTTAAGCATGCATGCCTCTCACCTCGATACCTTTGGCTATGTTTATTAGGGGTTGGTTATGAAAAAGGTTTAGAGTTTCGTAGGGAAATGACTAAAACAATAATTGGAAAAAATATTAACCAGTGAGAGGATTTTCTTCTAAGGGGTAATATATGCTCTGGCTGAGGCATTTTTCGATCCTCGCGATTCTTCTTACACTCCTCTTTGCATCGGCTCCTTATCTAGGATATGCATCACCAATATCTGTTATAGGTTATGCAAAGGTTCCAGCTTTAGCTGTTTATATGCTCGAGAACGGAAGCTATATTGGATCTATATCATGGATAGAGGTCAGAATACTGGCGCCGGGAAGCGGTGAAGTCTATGTATCTACAGAGCCCCTCAGCGATATAGATCTCCAAGCTTCTGGTAGAGCAGCTGTTTTAATCGCTTCCTATCTAGCTAATATAGATCCCTTCAAATATGACTATCTGATTTCTATAAAGGCCAGCGCACCTATAGTAGGAGGGCCTTCCGCAGGATCCGCAATGGTTGCAGCGATATTCTCGGCCCTTACCAATATATCTCTAGATCCACACGTTGCTTCCACAGGAATGATTCTACCTGACGGCCTTATAGGCCCGGTAGGAGGTGTTCCCGAGAAGGTTGTTGCTGCGGCTTTAAACGGATATAAAACGATCTTAATCCCATGGGGACAGTCTATATACCCAGAAACTAGATATATTAGGCAGAATATAGGTCCAATCTCTATTATAAGACCTGTAACTGTAAACATCAATGTAAGTGATTTAGCCTCTAGATATGGAGCCAGAGTTGTTGAGGTCGCATTAGCCGAGGATCTGTTAGAGCTATTTACCAGAGGCGCCTATCAAGCTCCTAAGGAGCTTACAAATCCGTATATCTCTGCAAGTGAGGAGAATATTTTGAGGAACTCATATAGAAACTTTACACTGCTTCAAGAAAGATCTGTTTTATCTGCTAATCAAAAAATAGGATCTATAAGGGATCGCCAACTAGTATCTCTAGTCAATAGCCTCTTAACTAGCTCGGACAGATATAGAAATGAATCCTTGGTGCTGTTTGAAAGAAGGCTATATTATCCAGCACTATCAATGATCTTTACATCTTATACTCTGGCTAGATACGCAGATAACATAATAGGTACATTCACAGCCCAAGACGCTGGTGTATATACGAATGATTATATATCGTATGTGAAATCCGTGTTGAATAGCTATAGAGATCTCTGGAAATCCCTGGCATATGGTAAAAAGAGCTATAATGTGGAAGAGCTATATGTATTACCGGAGATTTTCAGAAGACTCCAAGATGCTGAGCATAGTCTAAATATTTCTTCACAGCTAGCATCTTCAGGCAATATTATAGATTCGCTATACTATGCATCGTATGCAGAGGCGAGGTTGAAGAGCCTAGACACCTGGCTATCCCTACTGGGCTTAAACGCTAACGACGTGATCAGCAGTTCATATGTGGAGAGAATCTCATCATGGATATATAGCTATGCAGCGACCTCTCTAGCATATCTTGAATCACTATTAAGCTCGCTGGGCTATCAATTACAATCTACCCGGAGTCTAGAGGATATGTTAAGGAGGGCATCAATATCTCTAGCTAGTGGGGACTATATCGCATCTATGGCTCTCTCAACCGATATCATAACCAATGCAACCCTTACAATACACTCTATGTTCTCAATAAACGTAACAGGTCTTGCAGATGTGGTTAGGAGAGAGGTTATGAGGGTTTTCTCAACAATTGGAGAAGGCTCTCCTATATCTGCTAGGCTATATGCCCAAATGGGAGACTATCTAATCAGCACTAGAGAATATCAGCAGGCAATATTGTTTTATGAAGAAGCGCTCTTTATACTCAGAATCTCAAAGTTACTAAGCAGCCAAGGGATATCGCTAAATAGATCTTCAATGGTTGCGGTAGAGTCGACCAGTACAGAGATCTCTAAAGCTACTACACCTATTACTACATTTACCCAGATCACTTCTATAGGCAGTAAGAGCATTGAAACGACTGGTGGAACTAATAATGTAAGATTTACGTCTACGGCTATCATGATGGCAGCCCTTGTAGTAATACTTATATCTATAGCATTGGCTATATATATTTACAGAAGATCTAGATCTAGCTAAGACCTGGATGAAGAGGTTTCCAACTTGGCTGATAGAGATATGCTGTCTCACACAGAAATTATAGCTATTCTTAGATGTCCCATCTGCGGCTCGGATCTAGAAGATCTGGATGATGTATTGCGATGTAATGGATGCGGCAATAAATATAGAATAATAAACAATAAAATAATAGATTTATTGGTTAATAAGCACGGCTGGGTCGGGTTCTTCGAGAGGTTTCCCAAAATATATGATCCTTGGTCCAGGTTTGGCTGGAGACTAACTGGACAGGGCTCTCTAAAGGACTTTTATAGCGAATTCATAGAAGATCTAGAGGAAGGAGTCTTGATAGATGTTGGGTGTGGCACGGGTACTCTGATCTCCATGTTAGAGAGGAAAGGATTTAAAGGCATAATAATGGGGATCGATGTATCTATGCCTATGCTAAGAGTTGCGTCAGAGAAGACGAAAAGAGCGGTATTTCTCAGAGCATCTATGGATAATATACCGCTGAAGGACTCTACAGTTGATCACTATATTTCGAGTTTCGCCGTACATATAGCCGAAGATAAGGAGAAAGTGTTTAGAGAGATGAAGAGGGTTCTCAAGGATATAGGTAACTTCAGAATAGCTGTCGCAACAGCTAGCAGCATTAGAGGTAAGATCTTTTCACTGCTTTTAAGAGTGAAACCCCTTGACGAGAATACATACATAAATTTGATTAGATTTCTTGGCCTAGAAATACACAGAGTTGAAAAATACGGCATATTCATATCGATATACGGGGCAAAGCATAAAGATGGAATTAGATGAAAGATTATAAGGTGCTAAGTAATAATGCTAATAGTGATGAGGCCTGTGCACTCAGATGGGTGAAGATTGTTCTCTCCATGCTGATCTTCCATCCATCGATACCTAAGCACCAGCCATATGAAAAATATTTTTGTATTCCATTCTTTGATCCAGGGGGTTCTATGGAACCATCTTTAAAGATTTTTCTGTAATATTACTTAGGGGGTATGTTGGAACATAGGCCGGGCGAACAGTTAGATCCTATGATCTCTCCTCGCTTTGCACAGATAGCAACCTTTGCGAGGCTCCCACACTATAGATCCCTCGATGATATATCCCCCCTCGGACTTTTCCTGGGGATTCCCTTTGATGGCGGAACCACCTTCTATAGCGGCGCTAGGCTTGCACCTACATGTATAAGGCTTGAGTCACGTTTGTTAAGACCATATAATAGGGCTCTCGACGTATACCCATTCAGGATTCTTAGGGCAATTGATTATGGAGATATAGATATTATTCCAACCAATATAGAGAGAACCTTGGAAGCCATTGAAGTTTCTGTGAGAGAGATAAGCTCTAGGAATATAGTTCCGTTTATAGCAGGAGGAGATCATAGTATAACACTCGGTGTCCTTAGAGGGATTTCAAGGTATAAACCCATATTGATTCATATGGATAGTCATCTGGACTACTGGCCTGCCTACTGGGGTGGAGAGAGATATACCCATGGAACATGGGTTAGGAGGGCTATTGAGGAGGGTTTAGTAAGTAGAGTTATACAAATAGGTATAAGAGGTCCACAATTTAATAAAGAGGATCTCGAATATTCAAGGGAATCCGCTGTTCCTATAGATATAATATTTATGGATGACATAGCCTCTAACGGAATAGAGTGGCTAGTAGAAAAGATGTTAGGGCTAGAAGGTAAGGTTTATATATCACTTGACATAGATGTCGTCGACCCTGCATATGCACCAGGAACGGGGACAAGAGAGGTTGGAGGCTTTACATCTAGGGAGATAATTGAGGTTGTG
This sequence comes from Desulfurococcales archaeon, assembly GCA_032249275.1. Classification (GTDB taxonomy): domain Archaea; phylum Thermoproteota; class Thermoprotei_A; order Sulfolobales; family AG1; genus AG1. The sequence continues at coordinate 4,412 of JAVVGG010000042.1, read as the reverse complement.
AGATCTCTTTCAAAGAGCAATATAGATCTAGTAGGTTTCGACGTTGTTGAAGTATGTCCTCCGCTGGATCATTCTGGAATCACTTGTCTATTAGCAGCTAACCTCATATATGAAGCCATGTCTGTGAAGGCACACCAAATTATTAAAAATAAAATAGTATAAGAGTAGAGAGAATTACTAGCAGAGTTGAGAAGATATAAAAACATAGTCAAACCCCTACTATATCAGGCAATAGATCTAACCTCTTATCCACATCGAAAAGTGATAAGATTTTCAACTATAAACCCGAAATATATAAAAGAACATGAATTACTTCCAGGGAGGCTAGCCTTTTCGAAGAAGAAAGTTAGCTGAGCTGCGGATCCCTATAGAGTTCCTATGGATAGGGATATTGATTTGACGATCATGCTATTGGATATTCTTGCTAGGATCTTTTTCTCTTAATAGTCCTAAGTCTATCGTAGTATTTATATATTTTTTTAGATATTATTTCAAGCGATCTTCTTGCAGCTACTAAGGGATCTTTGTCTATTTCTTCCACAGAATATCGGCCATCATTTGTTTTGATATATATATTAACTATATATGCTCCTCCCTCACCTGCTTTAGCCATTTTTTTAACTACTACTTTCATGTCTAGGATCTTTGTCAATCTTGAAATCTTAGCTGTATAGCTGCTTATCAGTCTGTTAAGTGATTCTTTGTATCTCTCATCTTCAAGATCAGAGATCCTCGCCTCTATCGGTATAGCCTCTCTTACTCTCACAATAGATTTAATTATATCGAAGCTTGTAACGATTCCAACTAGGTTGCTGCCATCCATTACTGGGAAGCCAGAATATCTTTTCTTGATGATGAGTTCTGCAACTTTTTTAATGGAATCCTCTCTATCTACAGTAGTTACCGGTGTCGATGCTATATCCTTTACAGGAGCCGCTAGGATCTCTTCCTCTGTTTTATAGTAGCCCACTTTTCTAGGGCCTATCTGGAAATGTGCATAGTAGATCTTCTCGGCGAGATCCCTCATACTTATGATCCCATATAGCTTTCCACCATCTACTACTGGGAGCTTTGTAACACCGTTTTTCAACATAGTCATCCTAGCCCTGGCAACTGATTCATTTGAATCGATGGTTATTACTGGGCTGCTCATTATGCTATAAACCTTTCCCCCGGGCAGTTGATTGTAGTCTATCATATATTTTATTATATCCTCCCTCATGATCAGCCCAGCTAGATATCCTCCCCTATCTACTACAGGAACTCCTCTGACTCTTAGCATGTATATCTTTCCAATTGCCTCTCCAACATCATCATCTACATATACGGAATATGGAGGATATATAACACTAGATACTCTTGCCTTCGGACCTACTCTCCTCTCAAGAAGCTCCTTATAGCTTATAACCCCTACCAACCTTCCCTCACCACTCACAACAGGAAGAATCCATAGACCTTCCGATGACATAATAGATAGGGCCTTCCCGACCAGATCGTCTTTCCTAAGCGTTGGAATATCCCTTCTCATGATCTCTGATATCTTCACGTCAATCCACTCCACTATAGGAAGTCCTTAGAAGCTAAAATCTGACCTACTCCCCGCCCTAGAGGGCGAGACTTCAGTTGTAAACCGTCCAGCGAAGAAAGTTTGTATTACGAGACCTATGTGATATCGAGAGTATAATTATAGGTGTCTAAGACGAATATGCAATGGTGAGCCCGCTTCAAGGTGGCTCTCTTCATAGACCTGGACAACACACTTATAATAAATCCTCTAGGAAGATATGTAATGCCCAAGATCTATAGGCTTGCTGCAGATATTATTGGGAAGGGCTTTGAAGAAGTTGCTGAGATCTTCAAGAGCAAACATATTGAAAGAATTAGAACGGGAAGCCCTAAAGCATATGACTGGGACGATATATTATATGAAGTTATAGGGAGCCGCGAAAGAATTGCCACAAATTTCCTAGAGGAGCTTAAAAGAGTCTGCGACAAGGCAGTGATTCTTGATAAAGCCCCAGAGATCCTTAAGATATTGAGGGAGAAAGGGTTTTATTTGATACTATCTACAAATGGGTTGTGGAAATACCAGGAATGTGTTTTAAGGGAGACAGGGCTTACAGAATTCTTCGATGAAATTATAACGCCAGATAGAAAAGGATGTATAAAAAGTTCGAGGGAATTCTACAATATAGCTTTAGAGTTTTCGGAGAAGATATCTGTGGGTGATAACATAGTTTTCGATGTATATTATCCTAAGCTCTACAAGCTTAAGGCCATATATGTCAAGAGATCTGATTATGTGAATGAGATCTATGGACAGGCTCTCGGGATAAGAATCGATCAAATTGTCCCTGACGCTGTTATCTCATCCCTATCACAATTGCCTAATGCTCTTGAAGCAATCTTGCCAAAGAGGAGGTAGCTTCGTATGTATTTTAGCAGAGATATAGTGAAAGATATTCTGGTTACATCTAGCCATAGACCTTCCAGAAGGGTTAGATCCTTTATAAATGATCTAGTGGGAACTATAGCTAGAGCTAGGAAGATTAATAGAGGAAAGAAAAGTCTAGAAGACCTTGTAGAGATCATGATCTTAGAAGGCTATAGAATTTTGATAGTGGTTAATACATGGAAGGCGAATCCAGGTAGAATGGATATTTACAGGAGAGTAGATAAAAATTTAGTTAAAATAGGCTATATTGTAATTAGATCTATAAAACTGAGTAGAGAGCAGAGAGTATCTATATGCTCTATCATGTTCCCTAAAATAGTTTCTGATAAATGTTTATCTACTACATGTGAGGCTGTTAAGGAAATCTTAAAGGCAATACTAGAGATAGAGGGTAATCAAGAAGGCGTGAAGGTGGAGGATGGGATAGTACATATGGAGGATGGGGATGACATGATATATATATGGTTTTCTAGGAATGGAGAAAAATGTGGACCGAGAATTGGAATTCGATCAGCAGTTAGATTATATAAGGAGAATTCACAGAGCGTCAATAGAGATAGCAGAAGGGGAGAAGGTATTGAGAGCTATATGTGAAGCTATATCACTTGAAATAAGATCTCCACCTAATCCAGATAGAGTATATGCTAGATCATCTTGTACGGATCATATGCTATTTATCGAGATATATGCTCAAGATATCCCAAGCTTAAGGGCGGCTCTCAATTCTTACCTATACCTATTACATACAGCAATAAGATCTCTGGAAATGCTGGCCAAACGCTAATACTTTAGTTTGGAGAAGCTAGTGTTTCCAATACATCCTTATGGATATATATTCAATGAGATCTGTAATCATTACATTAGCAGTCCTCCATGCTGGCCCAGCAGGTCCTATAAGTGTTATCCTATCCTCCTCAAGATCTATAGCCAAACCATTGTAATTCTTAGTAACATGTGCTAAGGGGTCACCAGGTCCTAGGATCTCTGGAGAAACTCTCAGCTCTCTCCTGCGTATATCTGCATTTGCAATATATTTTACAGCGCCCCCCTCTCTTCTAGCCTTTCTAACATCATCCTCTGAGATCTCTGTGAGAGGCTTTCTCCCGATCTCGTTTAAGCTTGTGCCTAAACCCGCCTCGTTGGCCAATATAGCTAGCTTCGCCGCAGCATCCATACCTTCCACATCTATTCTGGGGTCAGGCTCTGCAAGTTTTTCTTTTATCGCCCTTTCTATAGCCTCTTTATATCCCAGACCATTCTCAACAAGGCTTAATATATAGTTGGATGTAGCATTCAATATACCCCTTATAACCCTTATCTCTCTCCCCCTAACACCTCTTATAACATCTATCGCAGGGGTGCCTGCCATAACCGTAGCTCTATAGCCTATATATATACCTCTCTTTTTGGCGCCGCTGATCAGCTCACTATATCTTAATGCTAAACCTGTTTTATCTGCTGTTATAATATTTATACCTCTCTCTATGAATCCCCTGTATATAGAGATGTTAGGCTCTCCATCACCATATGAGGGAGGTATAGCTATAAAGACAATATCAGGCATTAATGCATCCATGATCTTCCAGAGATCCTCTAAAGGTTTTAGAAAACCTCTATCTCCAGCCTCATATCTCATAGCATACTCTAGAACTCTCTCCCTCCAATCCTTTCCAAATTCTATGTATCCTTTAGATGTGGCTATGAGGTTTAGAGTTACCATATACCCAGTATGCTCAGCAATATATTCAGCCCTTCTAGAGAGAGCTTTGGCGAGTTCTCGACCAACATTCCCGAAGCCCAATATAGCTGCTCTAACATCTCTCATAGTGTATCGATTAAATAATTAGAAGAGAAAAATATATAGAAAAGTGCTTATCTTAGAATAGAAGGCCAGCTAGTACACAGTCTTCACAGTATTACTCCTTGGGAAGATAAGTTTTAAAGCTCAGGGTGATAG
>JAVVGG010000041.1:0-11819 GCA_032249275.1 Desulfurococcales archaeon | reverse complement strand
TGAGGGATAGGATCAAGAGTCTCGAGGCAATAGATATAGTGACTAGCAGGAGAAGTGGAAAGAGACATAAATATACGTTAAAGATCTGCATAGAAGAGAAATGTTCATAAACATGAGACCGGGGATCCTCTTATAGAAGAGAAGTAAGTATATATGTAAAAACAAACATAGAGTCTTTTTATTAAAAATATAATTTAAAAAATATTTATTTTCTAATTGCTATCTCTTAAATATCAGTGCTAGTACGTTTCCACTTATTGTTGATGTTCCGCTTGTTATTGACGCGCTACCTATTTTAACTGACACATTTATTGTTGATCCCACATTAAAACCTTGAATGGTGCTATTCATTATATTACCGCTTATTGTTATTGTATCGCTTCCTATTGTAACCTGTGTATTGTTTGTAACTACATAGTATACCTTATGTCTATTGCTATCATCAACTTTATGATGGATTAGTATGAGTAGGCTGAAATTCCCTCCTCTCTTAGTTAGCACTAGCCCGATCTTATCGCCTTCAGCAGCGTTCTGTACATTTGAGCTTGTTATGTTGACTACTGCTGAGAGCACTATTTTTGGTACTATTTTTGGTGGTGATATATGGTGTAATGCCTCTCTATGCTCTTTATGACTCTTCTCTTCATATATTAGGATCTGGCTTCCAAATGCTTTCACATGATCCTCTATATCTATATCCTCTGCAGATATTGTTTCGAAACCTGAGTCGTCTGAATCTTTGCTATTGCTAGAATTATTCATGCTAATTGCTGGCTTAGTTATGTTTAAGGCCCATACAGCGACTGGATATCCTATTGCTATTGCTATCGCTGCTAGCACTCCTACCACGAGTATCTTTTTTATATATGTTGTCTCCATATCCCTACCATCTCCAAGTTATTGTTGGTAGAGGAAATATTTAAGGGACGCTATGGGTCTCCTTATTCCGTTGAATTTTATCGTTCCATTTCCGCTGATACTATAAATTATATCTAGAAGATCTCTAAATAAGCCAACAAATATTTAATAATTGCTATCGAGCGTATTCATCTAAGCGAGCGCCTAAGTATTTCAAAGAATCTCACGGCGTTCAAGTCATAGCTTACATATGCTGCCCCATCTGCTTCGCGGGGATCTGAGACGACCCTGCTTCTACCCCTCTCCCAACATGTGTCTATAGATATGTGGAATCTTTTAAACCTGACCACCTCCGGATCTACGAGGGTTGATAATGCTATTGCATCGTGGAGTTCGAAGTAGCTGTGTTTCTCTATGGGGTTTCGCAGTATCCTATATACTAGCTCGCTCGCCCTAGACCCTATTCTTCTGATCTCATCTATATAGTCCTTCAAAAGCCTTGCCCTGGGATCTTGTGTAACGTCTAGGCTAACAATTCTAGGCTCTATACCTGATCTAATTACTATCTTAGCAGCCTCAGGATCTACATAGAAGTTATACTCAGCACTGGGTGTAACATTGCCTTTACCATATCTAGTTAACCCAAATGCTCCCCCCATAATTATGGCTCCCTCAACATTTCTAATAATCCCAGGATCGGCCATCACAGCCCTAGCAACATTTGTTAGAGGCCCCGTAGCAACTAGAAAGGCCTTTTCCCTCCTAAGAGTTTCCACTATGAAGCTCACAGCATTCACATCACCAGCCCTCCCACTACCCTCGGGGATCCCGGAATCTCCAAGCCCATCTGCTCCATGGATATGCTCTGATGTTACTAGATCCCTTATAAGAGGCTTCTCAGACCCCCTATAAACCTTAACCTCGTTCCTCCCCAGATAGCTGAGGATTCTCAGTGCATTTCTAACCCCCTGATCAACATATACATTCCCAGAAACAATCGTAACACCTAAAACCTCAATATCACCTAATCCCAGAGCCATTATAAGGGCTACAGCATCGTCAACCCCTGGATCCATATCGAGAATAGCTTTGATCATATGACCACCTCGATATATTAGCAGACAAGATATTAGAGCTTAGCAGCAATAGCAGCTATAATCAGATGTGGGCTAAACCTCATGCAAGTCATGAACAAAAACCTATAACAGTAAAATATGGGGAACCCTAGTCACAGATCACCGGTTTTATGGTAGTTGTAGGCTAACATAATATTTATTTCCATAGTTGTCTGTTAACTTAATAGTGATCCACGTACCTTCATTAATAGCATCACCTATAAATATCAGCGAATCTCCAGATCTGTTGATAATGGCACCATGATTAGCGATTAACAAGCCAACTAATCTGGACTCCCCTGGCCTGATCACAATTGGGGATAAAATGTTTGAATTTAAAGCTGTGCTAGGATAGATCTCTGAATTTCCAACATATAGTTCAACATGTATAATCTCAAGAGAGGTTTCACCCCTATTCAACATATTAAGATATACATTCCACACCCCTCTATCACCGGAACTCTCGAGCCTAGTAACATTTATAACACTAATACTAATATCTTTAGGCTTTATACCATCTTGAAAGATCCCAATTATATAGGAAGCAAATGCTCCAGACATTATTACAGAGATCGTGACCAGGATGGCAACCATCAGAACAGGATTCACATTGTTATTCCTACTAGCCCTATCACCCCTAAGATTATTTAACCTCTCTACAAACATTTCAATCTGTGAAAACTCTACATACGTTATTACGATCACCTTATTTAATATTATAGAGAGATATTCATAATTATATAGCTTGTACAAAATTCATGTGTAAATAATAAATATTATCTATTAATCCTCATAAGATAAGAAATAATATTAAATAGATCTGAAATACCTATTAAATTATATCTATATATTCGCATTAGATTGAAAAATTCTACTTAAATGATGTGGGGCAAAGCTCAATATATATTTAAAAGCCTTATAGAGGTAATATTAAATAGTGCCAAGAAATCACAGAAATGATCTAAAACAGCATCAAAGACTCTATTACGGGTCTACTTAGTAAGGTGTTTAGAGCTAATTATAATGCCACTTACCAGATACATTATATTCTCTAGCTCTTTTTCGCTGCACCCCTCGACAAGGATCTCTCCAGTAGATGCCCCTGCATATATCTTTAGATCCCTTATGATGTTTGGCGAGCATCTTGGTATTATCGTAAAATCCGGTACTAGAAGAGCTATCAAGCTGATGCTATATCTCAGATTATCTACATCTATCCTTACAGCTAGATTTTTAAATGATCTCTGTGCAATCTCTAGAGTCGTGATGCTTCCAACAAGCCCTAGATCTATTGCTACTATAAGTTTCCACAGAGATCCTATGAGCCCTAATCCTTGCGGAGGCTTTTCAGGATTTATAACAGCTATGATCTCTGCTAGCTTTGGCGTATTTTTTGGATCTATCCCAATAGCCTTCATAGAATCAATTATATGTGATGGAGAGATCTCATCAACACTCCTTAAATCTATATACAAGCCGTCAACCTTGTTTGGAATGATACTGCATCTCGGATCTACATATACTTTTAGCTGAGATCCCATGTTGTGATCGCCCCAGAGAAGGTTTTGGTTTTAATCGCTATATATCGATCACTTTCGCCTTCATCATATCTAGATCCAATATAGCTACAGTGGATCTCCCACTGAGACCTCCAAAAACCTCTCCTGGATTTAGGATCAGGGTTCCACCCTCGACCCTCACATCTACCTCATGAGTATGGCCATATAGGATTACATGGTATCCACCACCCCTAGCGATCTTCTCGACAATCCCTACAGTTCTGTCCCTCGGGCCAAAGCCGTGGAGCAATAGGATTCTTTTACCATTGATCGTCATCTCATAGGGAGGATCTTGAAGCTCCTGCCCAGCTTTGGAAGCGATCTCCTTAAGCCCTAGCCTTTCACCATCATTATTTCCAAGTACACCAATGAATCTGATCCCGCTTTTAAGAACCCTCGCTAGAGAGAATGGGGCTATATAGTCGCCTAGATGTATGATCATATCAACCTTAGCCTCTGTAAAGGCTTTAACAGCGGAATCTATTTTCGATAGATTGTCATGGCTATCGCTCATAACACCTACCAACATGCTACACACCCAAGGCCTCACCAAATATTACTCTACAGCATATTTAGCATTAGCTTTCGATCATCTATAGCTTTTCCTCAACCTCTCTCTTCATGGTGAGAGCGTATTGCTTAGCCTCTTCTAAAACCTCGAGCAAAACCTCAAGGGGATCCTTTGTGCCATCTGTTACTATAACTACCTTTGGCTGTGATGTAAGTGGATGATCTATTATGTAGGCTGCATAGCTAACATAGGGTTTTCTAATGGCTAGCTTAGATATTAGATTAGGTATTCCATGCTGATCCCCTGTTAAGGTGAATATCAGCTCCCTATCTGTCCTCTTCTCTATCCTGATCTTGGGCAGAATTTCTAGCGGCATTTCTCTCCCAGAATATGCATGTATCTAGGGGATATTATATTAATTTCCAACCCAAGATCTTATCTCAGCATCTGGAGAATCGCGGATAAAGCGATCAAAGCTATTGATATATATAAAATCTTTAGAGAAGGATCGCCGGGATATGTGAAAACCTTTCTAGCAATCCTCGTCTCTACTAGCTTCTGCTTCTGAGATACCTTAGGCGATTCCTGATACACCAACTCTACCTCGTAATCCCTGTCAAGGAAGATCTGCCTCTGTGCGGCTACATTCCCCTCTATAGAGAGCCTAACTAGATACTCACCCTCGGCTAGATTAAATATATTCTCCCTGGGGTTAACCTTATCCTTTTCAGAGTAGTGGTTGTGGCCTATAACCTCAACTACAGCCTCTCTAGGTATGTTTTTACCCCTAACCCTCACTAAAAGCCTATATAGCCTGGGCTCTCTCAGCCATTCAGTTGTTACTAGGTCGTGTCCTAGGTTCTTCTTACCATAGCCATTTATCTCATCCACTAAATCCTTAAATATCCTATAGATCTTCATTTTAACGTCGTAAGGAGCGCCGGATCTCAAAACTAGGAGGTTATAGCTATTCTTCAGAAGATCAAGAGAGCCTATTACAACCTCCTCACCACATAGCCCCCCCGAGGAGCCACAGGATCTCCACATGCTCTCTCTGAGAAAGATAAGGGTGTTAGCAAGCTCCCTTTCATACACATCTCTAGGGTCTAGACTACCGATGTACTTATTTATTATTCTCGATATTATATAGTGTAGATCTATAATCCTGCCTATACCAGCTTTCCCCATATATAAAAGGTGTTGAGTTCTTATATAGCATTCCCAACTTCTACTTCTACCCAGAAAGCTGGCTATGAGACCCCTCTATGAGATTGCTATATATGAATTTGACTGCTTCAGTGTAGACCCTAACCCTATTTCTAACCTTCGATACCCCGTGCCCCTCATCTTCAAGCCTTATATATCTCACCTCCCTACCTCTAGATCTAAGAGCCTCTATAAGCTGCTCAGCCTCGGTAACCGGAACTCTTGGGTCCCTTGCTCCATGGATCACCATTAGCGGCGCTTTTATCCTATCTACATATGTTATCGGGCTCAGCTTAAGCATGATATCACCGTGAATCTCGGGATCTCCATACTCTACTATTCTATACCTCCTCCTCCAAGCCCCAGTATTCCTTATAAACGTTATTAGATTAACTATCCCTACCATCTCGACGCCGCATCTCCACATATCGGGGTATATGGATAGCATCATAAGGGTTAAGTAACCTCCATAGGAGCCTCCCATAACGCAGAGCCTGCTAGGATCTATCTCCCCCTTCTTGGAGAGATGTTCGACAGCATGGTATACATCGTGGACAGCATTAATCCTCCTATCAACGTCGTCTAGATGTATAAAGCTCTTACCATAGCCGGAGGATCCCCTGTAATTAGGCGCTATAACTGCAATGCCGAGCGAGAGGATAGCCTGATGAATCCTGTTGAAGACAACCCTTTCTTGCGACTCGGGACCACCATGTAGATAGATCACAGCTGGATAGGGCTCTCTAGAGGTCTTAGAGGGTTTATATAGGAGCCCGTGGATCTCAAGACCATCGAAAGATCTATATGTGAATCTCTCTGGCGAGATAAAGCTATCTTCCGAAATCCCTATTTTAGGCGAATAGGTAACCCTTTCGAGGAGACCTGAGAAATCTGTTATAAATATTTCCTGCCCATGTCTAGGCGAGTTGATCGATAGTAAGGCTCCACCATTGAAGAGATCTATATCATCTATGGTTCCCCATAATCTCAGCACCTCTATGCTCGAGCTACCCCCAAGGGTGTATAGCTTAAACACGCTTGAGCCATCCTCGTTTACCACATAGGCTAGCACTCCACTTCTATAGTCTATTAACTCAACATCCCAGCTCTCCTTAACTATATATTTCCAGCTCTTCTTTTCAAGATCATATATAGCGATCCCTGTAAACTCCTCGCCCTCGTTTGTTATGAAGATAAAGAACCTATCGTCTATTGGTATCGGACTCCTATTCTGAGCCTCACCGCTGTGTTTGGTGAGATTTATAGTAGATCCGTCGCTTCTTCTGATTAAAAGAATATCTGTATCTTGATATGTATACATTTTTACAGCTAAAAGCTCTCCATCGCTTATCCATCTAGATGGGCTTAATAATCCATCGTTCTCAAGGATCTTGGAGGATTTTTCTGTGTGTATATCATATATATATAGATCGAAGTCAACACCATTCCTCGAGTTAGAGCTATAGCTTAAATACCTGCCACTCGGGCTCCACTCTCCTAGATTGTTTATCGTTCCATCCTCACCACTTACAAGCTTTATAACATTTCCACGTGCTATATAGATAGACCACCTCTCATCTCCATCAACATCTGTTGAAAATGCTATATAGCCTGTGGGCGATAGCCTGTAGCTGTTGATCCTCCTCTCCCACGGTATTGGTATATCATGTCTATAGCTAGCCGGAGTTCTAACTGCTTTCCACAAGATCTGCTCCCCGGTTACATCACTGAGATAGTATATGGCTCCCTCGGCATCGTCATAGCTACCTGCAATTGCATATCTGATAGCTAGGTATCTCCTCACCAGGGTCTCGATCTCCCTCATAACCATTCAACACTGGTAAAGTATCGGCTCTTTTAACCTTAACCGCCTTCCGTATATCGAAAGTTAGGCGCCTGCTTATAAGCCAGCATATCTATATATTATTAAGGTGTTGACCCAAATGGCGATATATTATGGCTTTAAAACGGATTTTGACGAATATGAGAGGCAGGCTCTGAGAGAAGCGCTAACTGATATGAAGAATACCGTTATTGTGAAGCTCTTTTTAAGCGATCGATGTGATTTCTGTAAACAGACTAGGCGGATGCTTGAGACTATTAGGGATGAGTCTCCAGAGATTAGTGGGAGAAAGCTAATAGATCTAAAGATCTATGAGGAGGAGATAGATACAGATGAGATAAAGAGGTATAATATAAATAGATACCCAACAATCATACTCCTCGAAGGAGCTATAAAATACTATGGAATCCCCGCCGGCGAGGAGATAAGGGCCTTTGTAGAGACCCTCATAAGGATAAGCCAGGGTGAGAGCGGCCTTAGCGCCGAGACAATAGAGGGGATAAAGAAGATCCCCGGCGATGTTGTTATAGAGACAATTGTAACACCCTCATGCCCATACTGCCCCTACGCAGTTCTAATGGCCAACATGTTTGCATACGAGGCATATAAGGCGGGCTCTAAGAATGTGACCTCGATTGTAGTTGAGGCATATGAGAATATGGATATAGCGCAAAAATATGCTGTGAGCTCTGTGCCATCCATAGTTATTAACGGCCGTGTCGAGTTTATAGGTGTTCCGTATGAGGATCAATTGCTAGAGGTTTTAATTAAGAGGGCTAGACCGAGACAGAGGGCTAGAAGCAGTGAGAGTCTGAAGAATGCGATAAGAGAGGTCATTAAAGAGCTCGAGGAGGAGAAGAAGGAGAGCTAAGCTCCTCTATATAGAGGATTTAACAACGCCTCCATATTCAACGTCTTTTGATACAACAACACCTGGATATATGATCGAGTACGCACCGATCTTCACGCCAGGGAGGATCGAAGAGTTTACACCTGTTTTCACGTAGCCACCTATGAAGGCTCCAAGCTTAACCCTACCAGTATTGACCCTCTCTCCCTTGATCCAGACCTTGACTGGCTGTTCATCAAACCTCAGATTAGCTATAATGGTTCCAGCTCCGAAGTTCACATTCTCACAAACCACAGAATCGCCTACATAGCTTAAATGGGAGATCTTAGCACCCTCGAATATTACACTCGCCTTAATCTCTACTGAGAAGCCTATTCTAGAGCCCTTCCCTATATATGTGTAGGGCCTTAGATATGCTCCAGGCCCTATCTCTGCATATTCATCTATATATACAGGCCCCTCTATATATGTGTGCCCCTTAACCCTAGCTCCTCTAGCTATATATACAGGCCCCTCTATTATTGCCCCTTCTTCTACCTCCCCATATATAGCTTTGCTACTTATCTTCTCTATAGCCCTTCTATTCGCCTCAAGCACATCCCATGGTCTTCCGATATCCATCCACTCTTCCTCGTTGATGCTGATAATCTTGAGTCCTCTACCCATGTTATATAGGATCTCTACTAGGTCTGTCAGCTCTATCTCACCCCTAGGCGATACCTGGATTTTATCTAGATATCTCACCATATCTGGGGAAAGCCTGTAGATCCCTGCATTGATCAACACTCTATTCTTGATCTCGGTTGGGGAGGGCTTCTCTAAGATCTTGACAGCCTCTCCAGATCTTTCCACTATAACGCCATAGTTCCACGGCTCGCTATGGCTAACACCTACTATAAGGGGGGATGGGGAGTCTGCAACCATCTTTATAACTCTATTCTCTACATAGAGATCGCCATAAACGACTATGCTATCCTCGGTGATGTAGCTAGAGGCCGTTGCGAGTGCATCACCGCTGCCCTTTTCCTCCTTCTGCCTAGCTATCTCTACATCGACTCCCAGGCTAGATGATAGATCTTTAACGTGCTTGGAGAGAAGATCACCCATATAGCCTGTCACCACTATGAACTTCCTAATACCGCTGTGATAGCCAGCTTCGAATAGTCTCTGGATCAGTGTTTTTCCAGCAACGATTGTCATCGACTTTGGCCTAGTATCTGTTATCGGCTTGAGCCTCTCACCCTTTCCACCTGCTAGGATTACCATCTGCATCTCTATTCACCAACACCTCTTGCCTCGAACCTCTCGATCTTCTCGATGATCCTTCTACTCTCTTCCCTAATCTTCTCGATCTCCTCTCTTAGATGCTTGTACTCAACACCCTTCTCCATATGATCTTTGATCCGCTTGGAAGCCTCTCTAGCCCTCCTCCTAACAAAGCCTATGGGATCCTTCTCGGCAATCTCATTAAGAACCTCTATAAAGTCTGGGTATTTGAGCTCCTCCATAGCTGATATAGCTGCTATTCTCACCCTATGGCTAGGGTCTCTTCTCACAATCTCTATTAGCTTCTCAACAACTTCCCTCCTTCCCGCGAACTTGCCTAGAGAGCTTGCAGCTGTGACCCTCACCATTGTATGTTTATCCTGTTCTAAATACCTCATTATAACCTTTAGGCTATCCTCACCGCCAAGGCTTGCTAATCCCTGTATAACTCCTCTAGTTATAATCTCCATATGGCTTGGTGTATCTAGATACTTGATCAACTCATTATAGGCCCAGCCAACCTTTGTCTTTCCAAGAGAAGAAGCTGCTGAAGCCCTAACATAATATGTTTCAGATGGGTTGCTCAGAACCTCCAGCAGGGATTTCGCAACCTCTTCATCACTTACGAAGTTGCCCAGAGCCTCTACCACAGCCCTCCTAACCCTTGGATGGCTGATCTTCTTAAGTGCTGAGAGAAGGGTCTTCTTAGCGCTTTCACCTCCCACCTTACCTAGAGCCCTTGCAATCTCAGCCTGAACTCCCCAGAACGTCTCTTTCTCAATGGCCTCTGATAGGATCTCAACAACCCTCGAACCTGTCTTCTTAGAGAGGGCTTCAATAGCTAGTAATTTACAATATATATGGGGATCTCTGAGCATGTTCCCAAGGATCTCTATGTCATCCTCAATATCAAACACAGCAAATACATCGAAATCAGGGTTAGGACATACATAGAGGGGGGGCTCGTCGAGATCTATAAACACAATCTTCTCCCTGCTATCCATGAAAACAATCTTCTCAGCAGCTCCCTCCTGGTGTCTAATTAGGAGTCTCACAGGTATCCTGTATACTTCAAGGCTATCCTGACCCTGCTCCTGTTTTAATGAAATCCTAAGCATCTTCTCTTTATAGTCATAAGTGCTCTTCACCTTTATAACTGGATGGCCTGAGCTATATACATATTGATCGAAGAACCATTCGAGATCTCTTCCGCTTATCTCCTCAAACACCTTCCTAAGATCCTCTGTATCTACACTCCTAAACATATATCTCTCGAGATAGGTCTTCAACGCAAGCCTGAACTTCTCCTCACCAATAATATTTCTAAGTGTGTGGAGAACCAGAGCGCCCTTGGGGTATGAATGTGAGTCGAAAAGCTCGTCAGGATCTTTATATATCCTCATAACTATAGGTCTCGAGTATCTTTTATACTCCTCTAAATACGATTTTAAGTTTCCATATAGCTCATATATAAATTCCTCCTCCCCCTTATCCTTTCTAGTATATAGAGCTTCTAGATATGTTGCAAAGCTCTCGTTAAGCCATATATTGCTCCAATCCTTACATGTTACAAGGTCTCCGAACCATTGGTGGGCTAGCTCGTGAGCTACGAGGGGATCTGAGGAGAATTCCTTGTGGGCTATATCATCGTGTAGCGTCCATTCTGTGAGAAATGTGGCTGTCACATTCTCCATACCCCCTACTATAAACTCTTTGAGACATACCTGGGTGTAGGAGTTATATGGGTATCTATAGCCTAGATACTCACTAAAAAATCTAATCATATCAGGCGTCTTAGAAAACGTGTTCATAGCGATCGCTTTTAAGCCCTTGGGGACGAGGTATCTAAGCTTTATGCCATCAACGCTATCCTCTATCTCATCGAAAACCCCTATTGCTAGCGCTATTAGATATGGAGGCATAGGATATGTCATTCTATATCTCCATCTTCTATAGCCGCTACCTACATCATCCACGGATTCTAAATCTCCATTGCTCACTACAGTAAATGTCTCGGGAACTTCAGCTGTTAGAGTCCATGTTAGCCTCATATTAGGGTAATCATATATCGGGATCCAATATCTAGTATCCTCAGACTCCCCCTGACTCCAAACCTGTGGATAGTCATTTCCGCTCCTCGGTATTATGAAGTGAAGCCCCTTCACGGGTTTAGCCTCATATACTATCTCAACACTATACTGTCTACCAGAACTACTTCTCGGGAGTCTCACATAGAGCATGGATCCATCGTATATATATCTAGCTGGGAAGCCATCTACATATACCCCTTTTATAGATAGATCAACAGCATCTAATTCTACATAGTCTCTTTCATCTAAAAGTTCCACTCTATGGATAACCCTACCGCTAAAGCTTCTAGAAAATACATCTGTTCTTATATAGATATCGGCATGACGGATCAAGAACCAATATTCTCGAGCATATCTCGGCTCATAGCCTGGAAATACGAAATCCCTACCAACCTTCAGCGAAAGGCCCTTCAAAATACCCCTATTATCTCTAGCTATAGATGCTTTTATCAATTATCTTTTTTCGATCTAGAACAACGAAGATTTACAACTGAAAGCCTCGCCCTTCAGGGCGGAGATGG
>JAVVGG010000040.1:0-12066 GCA_032249275.1 Desulfurococcales archaeon | reverse complement strand
GCCAGCAGGCTCGGGACTAACCCTCATGCCTATCGAAAGGGTTAGCACCCCCTCACCACCCGCAGGCATAGAGCCCCTCCAAAAACGATCAAAGCCTTAGGAAGCTTATAAGAATTAGCCATCCCCGCCCTGAAGGGCGAGGCTTTCAGTTGTAACGGGTCGTAGACCCGGCCAGGGCTAAACCCTTTAAAAGGGGATGTAGCCCAAATCCCCCTGCTCAAAGGGAACCTTCGCCCTTCTAAGGCAGGGAGGTGATCAGGTTCCTTGAAAGGGTTAAAACATTATTTTGTTTTAAGTGAACATTTGTTATGAACTTATGATCATGCTTTTCACTCCCGATCTTTCCAATATTTTATATCATGATGAAGAGAAAATAATAGTAGGGTTTCGATTTGAATGTGGAAGCAGCTGCCATATCTCTCGCTATATATATAGTGGCTCTGATAATCTCTATATATTTCGTGCTTAAGAGAATAAGTGAATATGGGGGGTTAAGGGTCCTTATAAGAAGATTGCTAACCGTTGAGAGTAAGAGGGTTAAAAAGTTTATTGTGGATTATCTTTTGCAGGGAAGGTTCTTCAGATGGGGAGGCGAGCCTATTGTAGAGGGGATATTTAGAGGTATCGCTATATATTCCTATCTATTGATCATGGTTCTAGCACTTTTATATGAAGTGTTATCATTAGTAGGCTCAGTTACCCCCTATGCCAACGTTATGTTGCAAATTATACTCTATATAGGTTTAGTTGCTCTCGTCTCTGGTATTGTTATTCTGATAGAGATGAGACCTAAAAAGAGGGGAAGAAGCTGGCTTCTGGAGATGGGGTTAAGGGATCTTTTATACATATCTCTAATTCCGATCTTGGGGGTTATGGCTATTCTAAGCTATATTTATAATTATTTTATATATATTACTCTCCCATTCTCATCAGCGATTCTACTACTTACGTCCTTTACAAGATTTTGGTATAACATATCTTCAGCTCTTAATATATTGTTGGGAGTAGAGAGACATCCAGGTAGACTTACAACACCATTTAAGTTGAGTGAACTGAGTGAAAGAGACATAGAAAATATAAGAATCGGCATCGGCTCGTTCAAAGATCTTGACATACCTAGCCTCATAAATCTCGACTCCTGCGCCAATTGTGGGCTTTGTGATAGCGTATGCCCAGCCTATGCTGTCGGCAGGCCTCTATCCCCAAGGCAAGTTGTGCTAACCCTTAGAAAGGGGGCTAGGCAATATTCTGATAAACAGGTTGTGGATCTGCTTAGCGATGATGTATTCTGGGCATGCACCACCTGCGGAGCATGTGTTGAGGTATGCCCCATGGGGGTTGATCATGTGCCGTTTATAATAGATGTTAGAAGATGGCTTGTGTACAACTCTAGACTAGATTCTAAGAAGATGGCGTTGATAAGCAATATAGCTCAGAGTGGCAACAGCATTGGCTTACCTAACTACGGTAGACATGAGTGGATCAGAAAGCTAGGGATCCCAACTGTAGGAGATGTAAAAGACTATGACTACCTCTTATGGGTTGGTTGTATGGGGAGCTTTGATGAGAGGGCTAAAAACGTTATTCGTTCTTTCATCGAGATCTTGAAAGAAGCTGGTGTGAAGATAGCTGTACTAGGGGATCAGGAGCTATGCTGCGGTGATCCATTGAGAAGGATCGGGGAAGAGAGCAGGTTCCAAGATATGGCTATGAAGAATATCCAGCTCCTAAAGAGCCTCGGCGTCAAGAGGATCGTTACTATATGCCCCCATGGATATAATACATTTAAAAATGAATACCGAGATATAGATCCTAGCTTTGATATCGAGGTGCTTCATCATACACAACTACTAGCGAAGCTGGTGGAAGAGGGCAGGATAAAGCCTAGGATGAGGATTGAGGAGCCTGTGACACTTCACGATTCATGCTATATAGCTAGGATCAATAGGATAACAGATGAGCCAAGAAGGATAATCAGGATCTCGAGTAGAGAGTATAGGGAGGCAAGGAAAAGTGGTTTTAGAACCTTCTGCTGCGGTGCTGGAGGCGCCAACTACTGGTATGACGTTCCCGAGAGGAAGAGGATATCTGTTGAAAGGGTGGAGGAGCTCGTATCAACAGGATCCAAGGTAATAGTGGCTGAATGCCCATTCTGTATCGCGATGCTTGAAGACGCGTTAAGAAATCTAGGTCTTGACAAAAGCATTAGGGTAAGAGACCTATCTGAAGTTCTGAGAGGAGGTCAGTCTTGAACTACATACCATTCCAGGCTAGGGTTGTAAGGATCTTGGAGAAGAGGTATAACAACCCCTTAGGGGCTCCTAATAGTATATGCTATAGATGGGCCCTAGATCTGGGGTTGAAAAGAGGAGGGGATACGATACTCTATACAGGGTGTCTCTATCAGCTTATGTCATATGCAGTGTCGCTAGTAAAGATGTATGAGAGACTAGGCAGATTTGGACAGAGTGCTGCACAAATGCTTATGAAAATCTCAGAGGGGCTTTTAGCATGGCTAGTAGCGAGGTTTGTAAGACCTGACAGTGATGTGTATAACTATTCTGTGGGAAGCCTTAGAAATATAGTTGAGATTCTCAGAAGAAGCGGTATTGAGTTCGGATATCTATATGAAGGCGACATATATTCAGGGGTATATCTATATGAGCTTGGTTTGGAGGAGGATTTTGCCAATCATGCCCAAAATGTTTATAATATATTTAAAAGTGCAGGGGTCAAGAGAGTAATAACTGTAGATCCACATACAACATATATATTGAAGGAGATATATCCAAGATATATAGATTCATATCAACTCGAGGTTTTCCACTATCTAGAAGTAATTAAAGATATGTCAGAGGGGGCTATGAAGAAGAGTCCTGCTTCCCACAATGGAGATCTTCCTGTGATTCATGATTCCTGTTATATGGTGAGAAAGCTGGGCTTATATAGGGCCGTGAGAAGGAGTCTTAGCAACATACGCTATATAGAGCCTAAAAGGACAGGAGTTAACACGCTATGCTGTGGAGGACCCATAGAAGGTGTATCTCAAAGTCTAGCTCTTAAAGTCGCTATAAAAAGAGCTGAGGAGCTGGCTTCAACGGGCTCCCGGAGAGTTATTGTTATGTGCCCTATATGTTATGTGAATCTTAAAAGGGCCTTCGCTAAGCTTAGATATAGAATAGCTGTAACCGATATTTCAGAAGAGATCTACAGATCTTAGCGTATTATCCTCACCTATTCTGTGTTGATCTAAGCTTTTTAGTCTCGACATGCATGAATCGCATATCTGGTCTTCTTCTCATAAATAAGAGCTAAGATTTTTCAATTATAAACCCTAAATTAGATAAAATGTCTTTGATGAATCAAGATCCTTAGGGGTTGAAGAAGCTTGGCATGTGGATTATAAGGGTTCTCTAGGGTTATCCAAGTTTTTCTGCCCCAGTGCTTATATACCTATTCTTGAATATAGCATTTATTGTGAGGCTGTATATATTGGTATCGATTGAGGAGGTTGAAAAACACCTGGGATCCAAAGTAAGGGATCCATATGGAAGGGTACTGGGGATATTATCGTCTATATATTCTGAGATAGATAGTAGCGTAACTGGTATTGAGGTGTTAAGAGAAGATGGGTTGCTTCTAAACATACCTTCGGAGAGAATTAATGTTACATCGGATGGAATTGTAATAATACCTGAATGGAAGATCGAGGCTATAAAGGTTGAGCAGCAGCTTGATAGGGCTAGGAAGAGATCTAGAGCCCTCGAGGATCTCTACTCCTCCAAAGAGATAGGATCCCAAGCCTATGAGGAGATCAAGAAGAGCTTAGAGGCAACTCTTAATAGGCTTAAAGAAAGATCTAAGCAGGTTAAAAACCTCCTTAGAAAGAGACTGGGCGAGATCGAAGATGAGATTTTACATCTTGACAAGGCTATAAACCATTTGAAGTTAAGCTATACAGCAGGCGAGATTGGTGAGCAGAGGTTTAAAGCGAGTATCGAGAATCTAAGATCTGTGAGAAATAAATATCTAGATGAGAAGAAGGATGTTGAAACCCATATAGAGATCCTAGAGAAGCTTGAGACAGAGACAGCTCTGCAGCCTAAGATACAGATGGAGACACAGGTTATGCAGCCAAAGGTAGATATAGTTCAGCAGGCTCAGCAAAAGCCCATAGAGGTTAGGATCGTATCGTAGCACGGCAAACCCCCAGAGAGGGGTGTTATAGGTGGAACCAATAGCAGGCGATGAGGTTGAGAGGAAATGGGGGGCCTCTGATCTGATATCTAGATTCTTCTCGGGCATAGCCAGGGCTATATCTAAGAGGGAGAACACGCTTAGAAGGGCTTTAGAGCAGGTTCTCGTAGAGCTAGATCTAAGCTATAATGCTTTGGAAGAAGTTGCGAGGAAGATGCAGAGGAGATATAATGAGCTATACACGCAAGCCCTTAGGGCGGTGACTGAGAAGAACATGGCTAGAGCAACTATATATGCTAATGAGATGGTGGAGATAAAGAAGATCTATAGAAGGCTTAGAATAGCCTTAACATTTATAGAGCAGCTCAAGCTAAGGGTGGGCACGCTAAGTGAGCTAGACAAACTCAGGCCATCCTTAATAGAGTTCCAGAGGCTGTTAGATCTGTTGAAGCCCCAGATAGCACCGATAGTCCCCAACGTAGCGGTTTCCCTTGAAAGGGTTATGGCTGAGATCAACTCGATAACTGGTGCAACCTCGGCTCCAGAGCCACTGATGGAACATAGTGTGAAGCCTGATTCCAAGGAGGCCTCAGAGCTTCTTAAGAAGATAATAGCTGATGCCGATAGGAGTGTTGATGAAACCTTACCGCAGATGCTCCCCGAGCTTGCTAAGCTTGTTACGGTAGATCTTAATGAGGATCTTGTATCGCTGCCTCCCGACATATATGCTGTAAGGGCTAATCAGCAGAAAATAGGGAGAGACACGAAACACAGTGTAGATGCAGCTGGACAGGGAAATAGAGTAGGGGGTGTGGGAAATGCTGTAAGGCGTATAAGAACACCTGAAGAGCTCGACAAGGCTTTGCTAGAATATATAATATCTAGGGGTGGGTTCCTAGATATAGAGGATTTCATGCGCCTCTATGGATGTAGCAGGGAAGAAGTGATGACCTCCTTAGATAGGCTTGTAAAAAGCAATAAGGTTAGCGTAGTTAGTTAGGGGTATTAAGATGAGTGGTTACTCCACGAGTCTCCTGGAGAAGGCTGCAAAAGAGTATGCAGATAAAGCTGTTATTGCTGAGAAGATGGGGAACTACGAAGATGCTGTTAAATATTATAAAGCAGCGGCGCAAATACTTAAGAGGATAATAAGCATAAACCCGGATAGCGGCCTAAGAGAGGTATATGTGGAATTCATTAAAAGCTATGAGGAGAGGGCGCAGTTCCTGGAGAGGAATCTTGAGAGGATAGCAGCTGGGGACAGAGGTGGTGAGAGACAGGGAGTAGAGGTTAGCGGTCAAGAGCTAGTTTCAGAGCTTCCTAAAGTAACTTTAGAAGATATAGTAGATTTAGAGGAGGTTAAGAAGGCCATAAAGAAGGCTGTAATATATCCAGTTAAAAGGCCAGATCTATATGTGGATAAGATAGGCTGGGATAGAGGCATACTGCTATTCGGCCCTCCAGGCAATGGTAAGACTATGTTAGCAGCGGCTGTTGCTAATGAGATAAAAGCTGCCTTTATAGCTGTAGATGCATCGGACATAATGTCTAAATGGCTAGGCGATGCTGAGAAGAATGTGAGAAGAATTTTCGAAACAGCTAGGAGGATCGCAAGAGGAGGAAAACCCGTAGTAATAGTTATAGATGAGGTAGACTCTCTCATGGGCACATTCTCAACGGAGATAGGGGGGGAGGTTAGAGTGAGAAACCAATTTTTAAAGGAGATGGATGGTCTCCACACAAAAGGTAGTAGAGACATGATATTCGTGATAGGGACAACCAATAAGCCTTGGGCTCTCGATATGGGCTTTATAAGGAGATTTCAGAAGAGGATATATGTTCCTAGCCCTAATTACGAGGTGAGACTGGCCCTTTTAAAACATTATACGAAGAATTTAGAGTTAGATAGCGATGTCAACTTAGATGAGATAGCTAAGATAACAGAGGGCTATTCTGCTAGCGATATCGTTGATATTGTGAGAGAGGCGTATTCAAAGGTAGTTGACGAGATCTTTGAAAAGGGGTCAATAGGTGAAAGGCCAAGACCGATTAGAATGAGTGACTTTGTTGAAGCCGTATCGAGGAGAAAACCTAGTATCTCGCCTGAAATGATCAGAAGTTATGAGGAGTGGAACAAGAGATTTGGGGCAATATAATATACTTCAGTATTGATGCCTGGTTGTTTCAAGCCTAAATCTTTTTATAAGTAAAAGTCTTACCTCTTAAGGAAGCTTGGCAGAGATCCTACAGTACATACATATTAAGCTATTATATCTTCTGTCTAGACATCTATAGCAAGCGATTCTTCCACATGATATGCAGCTGGCTATTGCGAGATGCTTTCTACATATAGCACATATAAAGGTTCTGCATATTGAGCACATGTTATTAGCAATATGATGTTTACAGGCCCTTCTCGAGCATTTGAGGCATCTTCCAACAGCTTCTCTTTCCCAGCATATCTCACATATATTTTCACCTATAACTCCTCCCTCATCTCTAGGAATATGGTTTCCGCTATTAAATAATTAGCTAGCTTATAATCAAGATCACCTTATTACAACTGAAAGCCTCGCCCTTCAGGGCGGGGAGCAGGTCAGGGGGATTATTTATTGGTCATATATATTAACTGTTTTGTTATATAGATTATATATTCAGCATATATAATTAATAGTTCGATAAATTTTAATAATATCTAGAAATTATTGTGACCATTGCCTTGAATCCCAGGCCCTCGATATAGCATCTGCAAATTCAAATATGGTTTTCCCGGGATCTTTTGATAACATAATCGCCGATGATACCAAGATCCCCTCTGCTCCTAACTCTATGGATTTTATCGCATCATCTTTTGTCGATATACCTGCCCCTGCTAACACTATTATCTCCTTCGAGACGCCCTTTATAGCATTGACACCCTCTGAGATGATTTCTGGCTTAGCCTTTGACACAGCTATTCCTGTTCCAATTAGCTCGGGGGGTTCAAGAGCTATGGCGTTTGGTTTAGCATACATTGCTATCATCTTAGCGAGCCCTCTACTATCTGAGCAAATTATTGTTTCGATACCTATTTCTCTTGTAATTTCCGAGATCCTTATAATGCTTCTCAGTTCTACAGGATTTTCGCTGTGGTTGACTAGGACGCCTTTAACACCTATATCTTTTAGAGCTTCTAGTGGTGTATGACCTGTATGTGCTCCATAGTATAGTGGATCTCCATGTTGCGCATAGATATCTATAGATGTGTTTCTCACTAAATAGGATGTCTCTATTAGAGGCGGGGCTAGTATGATTCTAACGCCTGTTTCCCTCGAAACCTTTTCCGAGGCCTTGGCTATCTCTAAGGCGGAAGATCCAAAAGAGGTTCTATAGGTTTTAAAGTTTATAACTAGGAGAGGGGGCTTCAATCGGGATCCACTAGTCACCTTTCTCTTCTTTTGGAGTTAGAAGTTCAGAGGTGATCTTTGGTTTAGCGGCTTTCTTCTCGCCAGTTTCTACAAACCTACTGCTAAGCCTTTGGAGAACCTCTGGCAGCGTTGTATATTCCATCTCCTCAGGTCCTAACCTATGCGGCATTATAGGACCATGTCTCCTCATATACTCTGTTATGAACTGGGCTGTTCTCCTTACCTCGTCAAATGCAACGTCATCGAAGAGATCTGCTGGCCCTACAAGCTTCGCGTTCTTGATATTAAAGCCTAGTGCAACAACCCTTGGAGGGCCATCAAACCTTGTAACCTTGGCGTGCCTCAGCCCAACAGGCATTAGGGGTCCATAGTGGCTCCCCCTCATCCATCCAGCTACTAGATGTGGGTGCGTGAATGCTTCTAAGATCTCTCCAACTGCTGGGAAGCCGCTTTGTGCTCTCACAATAGCTACTGGATCGTCTTTACCAACATATCTACCAGCTATTAGGCTTAGCCTTTCAACGCTTACTACAGCCGCTATCTCATTATCGCTCTTTCTATATACTCTCCTAATTATAAATCTACCTGGCGTTCCTATCAAAGCTAAGAGATCATATATTTCTTCAGGGGCATTAAGAGTTATCTCTCTACCTTCATAAGCGTCATAGACTGTGAATTTGAATCCCAGGTGAAGTCTCGGATCTATCACTAAACCAGCTGTGTTGAATGGATCTGCAAAGATCCTATACATTGGCAGGTTAAAGGCTCCAGGTTCTGTCTTATCTGCCATGAATACCACTACAGGCTCTGAGGGTCTTTCCTCAAATTCCATCTCAGCAACACCAGGGCCTAGCCCTCTTACATTGCCGCTAAACGCATCGCTAAGTAGATCTTGACCAGCGGCATAGAGCCCGAGATCCTTAGCCACCTTTGCAGCCTCTTTGAAGGCTGTCCAAGCTAATTCATGCACAGCTGGGTTATCAATACCTCTTCGATGGGTCATTATCAGTTGTAAGTCGTCACCCACATTTGTTACATAATAGTCGTTTATGATCCCCTTAGATTTTCCTTCCGCAAGGATCCTAGATGCAACTGCGAGTGTATCTGGATGTACTACGTGATGACCTGCAAGGGAGCCTATGTCAGCTTTTATTACTGAGAGTGTGGTTCTCTCCTTACTCAAATTTCCACCCATAGAATTTTACTTTTAGTGGGTTAAAAAGAAAGATGTATCTAAAATATATCTAAACCAATAATATTAGCTTGATTAAAGCTTTTAATCTTTCTAAAAAACAATCACCAAGATTTATGAAGCTCGTTTAGAAAGAATAAAGAATAATAATAACAATAGAGGGTATGCTAAAACTCTTCATACATGGTTCTATCAGCAGTTCCCATAACCACTTTCTTTGCTTTGAGAGCCTTTGCTATATAGTCGAAAGAAAGTTCAGGCCATGTATGTGAACCGCATGAATATACATCAACAGTGGCAAAGCCGTATTCAGGCCATGTATGTATAGATATATGGCTTTCTAAAACAATAGCTACAATTGAGACGCCCTCACCGATTTTCCAGAGCTTTACATCTAGGAGGGTCATGTTGCCTATCCTAGCCGCGTCTATAACGACTTTCTCGAGTTGATAGGGATTTCTTAGGATATCAGGGTCGCACCCATATAAGTTTCCATAAACATGCTTTCCAATAACCTTGGCACTTACAGGGTGGGAACTATTTGTGAGAGAATAAACTATGGTTGAGCCCATCCCCCTACCCCCTCCCTATATAAATTTAGTGGTTCGTGTCTTTTAAGCAATTACCTCAGGGTATCTTTGGCTATTTATCACTTAAATTCAAAAACTCGGAGAGAAAGTTCTTTTACATATGTTAGTATAGATGGCATAGATTATCTGCTATGGGTCCCCGTCGCTTCACCTCAATCATAGCCCTTGCTCAGAGGGGGAGACCGGTCATCCCCAATAGGATAGACATAAGCTGGGCTAATATCTATGTCTGAAAGAGAGTTGGTTTATATAATAGTATAGCTGATCGATCTCTTCTCTACTTTCTAAGGGAGACAATGTTCAAGACTTCTACCTAGTTCAGTTGTGGCACGTTCTAGGTGTGTTAACCTCTATTTCGCTAAGAATAGAACTTAAGGATAAATGGTTTGACAAAAAGCTTTGAAGACTTATAAATTCCGTCTTAGACTATAAAAGATGTGCCTTTCAGCTAAAATAGGAGATAAACTATAAATCGTCATTTTAAATAAAATATCTAGACGGTGTCTTGGGTGGCTATTGCTGGAAGTGAGAGTTTCAGGGCTATTTCTCCTTCAGAGTTCTTCTACAGAAATAGGGAGCTAGCTGGTTTCTCGAATCCTGCCAGGGCTCTCTATCAAACAGTTAGGGAGCTTACAGAAAATGCTCTCGATGCTACAGATGCCCATGGAATATTACCTGATATAAAGATCACGATCGACAGGACTGATGAAGAACAGGAAAGCATATATATGGTATCTGTTGAGGATAACGGGATAGGAATACCTCCCCACTATGTTCCACAAGCGTTTGGCATGGTTCTTTTTAGCAGTAAATATACTCTTAGACAGACTAGAGGAATGTTTGGCCTTGGAGCTAAAATGGTTGTTCTCTATGGTCAGATAACCGTTGGCAAGCCTGTAGAGGTTATTACGAGTCCGATTAAGTCCTCAAGAATATACAGCTTCAAGCTATTGATAGATATAAAGAATAATGAGCCAATAGTGCTTGAGAGATCTTCGTGGCAGAAAAACAGTCCGTGGCACGGTACTATCGTTAAAGTTTATATACTGGGCGATTGGCAGAGATCTAAAAGCAAAATCGTGGAATATATTAGGAGAACGCATGTTATAGCTCCATATGCCTCTATATTTTTCAGGGATCCTGACGGCAATATATATATATTTAGAAGGGCTACTGAGCTAATACCAAAGCCTCCAAAGGAAACCAAACCTCATCCAGTCGGTGTCGATCTTGAGATGATGAAGATGATGCTAGCATCCACAAGAAGAAGAACACTTCTTGAGTTTCTAGAGAATGACTTCCAAGGTGTTGGTAGAGTTACCGCTGAAAGGATCTTGGAGCTTGCAGGGCTTAGAGGTGATAGAAGTCCCAAGAGGCTATCTCAATCAGAGATCGAGAAACTTGTTAGCGTGATAAAAGAGTTTAATGAGTTTAGAAGGCCTTCAGCAGATCATCTATCACCTATTGGAGAAGAGATCCTAAAGATAGGGCTTAGCAACATGTTTAAACCTGAATTTGTTGATGCTGTAACGAGAAAGCCTACAAGCTATTCAGGACATGCTGTAATCGTTGAGGCAGGCATAGCCTATGGGGGTAGAGTACCCCTCGCAAATGATCCTACAGAGATATTGTTGCTGAGATTTGCTAACAAAATCCCACTACTATATGATGAAAGCTCAGACGTCTCATTTAAAGTTATATCGTCAATAGATTGGAAAGACTACGAGATAGAATTTCCAGCACCCCTCGCCGTGCTTGTCCATGTTTGCAGTACAAAAGTTCCATATAGGGGGGTTGGTAAAGAGAGCATAGCAGATGTCCCTGAGATAGAGGCCGAAATAAGGAATGGTGTGAGGGAAGTAGCTAGGCGGCTAAGGAGCTATCTCTCAAAAAAGAAGAGGGAAGAAGAGATTGCTAGGAGGGCTTACTCAATAGTGAAATATATACCGGAGATCTCTAGAAGTCTTTCGGCTATCGTGGCTGATGGAAGCTCTAAAAATATAGAAGAGAAGCTACTATATCTTGCTAGGGCAAAGCTAGGGGTTAATATAAACAATGTTAACGATGTTGTAATAAATATTGAGTAACATTTCGAAATATAGCGATAAATAAATTAGGTTATCTATAGTCGGGATCCTATTTTCTTTGGTATGCAAAAGGGGGTTAGATGTTGCTCTTATGTTTTAAGATCGCTTCATATTGATTTACTATTTCAACCCCTGAAGAGCTCCCTATGATGTCAGCTCCAGCAGCCACTAATACCGTTAAGTCCCATATGGTTCTTATCCCTCCGGCAGCCTTTACTCCAGTCTTCTTGCCAACTATGTTCTGCTTAATCAAGATCACGTCATCTACACTAGCGCCCCGGGGTCCAAATCCTGTTGAGGTCTTCACATAGTCGATCTCGTAATTTGCAGCGATTCTGCTTACTCTCTCGATCTGCTCTTTTGTTAGATATCCTGTTTCTATTATCACCTTGCTGACAAGCCCCAGCTCTTTTGTCCTAGCTGAGATGGCCTTGATCTCCGCTTCTACTTTATCCCAAAGCCCCTCAACTATAGAGCCTATGTCTAGAACCACATCTACCTCTCTAGCACCTCTAGACGAAGCTATCTCTATCTCTTTCAATTTAATCTCTACCTCTGTGTTTCCATGCGGAAAAGCAATTACTGTTGTGACA
>JAVVGG010000039.1:0-12093 GCA_032249275.1 Desulfurococcales archaeon | reverse complement strand
CAGCATAAATAAGATGATCTACTATAGAATTGAAAGGGGAGGGGTCATAGAATTCTCCATGGTTAGTTTTTGTATATCTCGTTGAGAAGAGGATCTCTAAGTATATTATGGAGAGATTAGTTTTAGCACGGGCTCTGTCAATGGTTGTAAGTATTCTCACTCTTAGCTTTGTAAATGCAGATCTATCTATATCGTTCTCTAAGTATTTTCTCTACCTCCTCAATATATCTATGAGTTTTTTCAAGCTCGAACTTTACATCCTCAACATCAACTATACCCTCGTAGAAAACTAATTCATGTAGATAGTGTTCTCTAGCTGCATACCTATCTCTAAAACCGAACTCCGCCAGTCTAGGATCTTTTTCGATCTCTCTTAAGAGCCTCCTCCTCTCCGAGTAACTCGAAGGCACCTTACCAACAAGCTTTAGCAGGAGAGCATTAGTTGACTGAACAATAGAATTCCAAGCCTTTTCAGCAGCATCTCTAATCCTAATAACATCACCACTTCTCACACCTTCCTCAAACTCTCTCAGAGCTTCCTCAAGAAACCTCTTAGCATCCTCAAGATACACCTTAATTCTCTCCTCAACATTCAAAGCCGCCACCACAACCACAAAATTCCTAATCAACACATCATTAATACATTACCGTGGAATACTCAACTCATTCAAAACCTATCCAAACGATCATAAACTACAATCTCTCTTAGCTCAGCATCTTCAAACCCATAACATTACTACCCTCCCCACCCTGAAGGGCGGGGTTTGCTTACTGTTTATCAATGTTGTGGGTAAATAGTTATGTGGCAATGGGGTTGGTGGATAGCAGGGTTTTGTTGCTGGCTAGCATGATGCTTGAGAGGTATCCTCTCTGCGATAGATGTCTTGGGAGGTTCTTTGCAGGGCTTGGCATGGGTCTTTCGAATTTTGAGAGGGGGAGGTCTATAAAGGTTCTAATGGCTATGGAGCTTCATGCGGAGGCTTCCAGGGATCCACAGGCTTTTAAGGATAAGATATATCTCTACTCTTTAAATGCTGGCGAGCCCTTTTCAAGCCTCTATAAACATATATATGGTCTAGATCCTCCGAAGCGGTCTCCATGCTATGTATGTGGCAGTAGGATAGAGATGATTATAGATGAGTGGGTTAAAAGGGTTGGCGAGGCTCTGAGGGCCATGGGTTTCAGGAGATTCATACTTGGTGCTAAGCCTCCTGAGAGCTCTTTAGAGGCTGAGGAGGAGATAGCTAGGGAATTCTCGCTACAACATTGGGAGTCGATTAAGAACGAGCTTAAAAGGGAGATCGGAAAGGGTGTTTCGAGATCCTATAGTTTTGAGCCTGACTTCAGCGATCCCGAGATAATGCTTATCCTAGACATATCTAGAGGATCTATAGAGGCTGTGATACCCTCTCTAATAGTTAGCTCCAGAGTTGTGAAGCTTGTGAGGGGTGTTAGCTTTAAGAAGAGGCCGGGGAAAAGATCTTTGGAGGATATTGTTGAAAGAGCCGCAGAAGATCTGGGAGAGGGTGTTAGGATCTCAATACCTGTTAGGGATACATCTAGATATAGAATTCTTGGTGATGGCTGCTACTCAATACTCGAAATCAGATTCCCCAAGCCTGGGAGAAGAAACCTAGAAGCAATATCCAGCGCAATCAATAGAAGACAGGAAATATACATAATAGATATAGTTGGAAAGGGGAGAAGAAAAGATATAGAGGATCTAGCGAGTAGAGTAAAGAGAATAACCTATAGAATATATATATATTCAAACAAGAAGCTCGGAGATATAGAAATAGAGAAGCTGAAAAGCCAAAGCCCCATAACACTTGAGCAGAGAACACCAAAAAGAATAGTGGAAAGGGGAGGAGTTGAGAGAATATACAAAGGAGATCTGAAGATCGAAGCAATCCACAGAATATCCGAAAAGACATTCGAGATCATAGCATCGGCATCAAGCAAAATATACATCGAGGAAGCCATAACAGGAGATGAGGGAAGAACATCCCCCAGCTTGTCATCAATACTAAGCACAGATCTAAAGCCTCTAGAGATAGATGTGATCAGGATAGAACTATAGCTATATTTCTATATAACCTGCCCTTCAATTCTATCTTCTAATTCTATAGAAGATCTCTTTGCAGGGGTCTCCGGCCCATTACCCTTATTCCCTCTCGGGGACTCAGGGCTATGGATTTTATCATAGCCTCGGAGGCATGGGTTTGATCTAGTGTATCTAACACTTCCATTGAGTATCGCTAGAGGTTGGCCCGAGGCTCACAAGCATAACCATCATAATTGAGAATACCAGAAGGTACAGAGCTTATAAGCCTTAGCCATCCTCGCCCTGAAGGGGCGAGGCTTTCAGTTGTTAAGCTCCTACTAGAATTCAAGCAATGAAGTTGAGAGCCGGTTGAATATTAAAAATTTCTGGGAAAGCATTTGAATGGGGTATGCTGTGGGCTCTGTGGTTGTCGACGTCGAGGTTCGCGGTCCTAGGGGTAGGGTTAGGCTGAGGTCTCTTGTTGACACAGGATTCTACGGGGATATCATTACTGCCCCGGAGAAGGTTGAGGGGTTGGGTATAGAGTTTAAATATGAGAGGCCTAGAAAGCTTCCGAACGGCGAAGCTATTAGGGTTAGATATGGTGGTGGTGAGATCAGGGTGGGGGATTCCATAACCTACGGGGATATCGAGGTCTGGCCCGACCTCAAGCTGCCTGCAGGCGTTGACGCTCTGCTAGGCGTGACAGCCCTCGAGAAGCTAGGATTCAGGGTAGACCCGAGAACGGGGAAGCTAGAGAAAATAGAGTTATACCTACCGTGAGTCTTCTGACCTCCTCCCCACCCTGAAGGACGAGGCTTTCAGTTGTAATAGCTATAAATTCCTTCTAAAAGCTGAAAGAGGTGCTTAACTATCTTTATAAAAAGATCAAATATGGATAGCTTTTCTCCAGACATGTCTAAACTTTGGATTTAGATTTAAGAGATGCATAGAGGGGTATGGAGAGTGCGGAAAGAATCGAAATTAATAGTAGTCCTGGTTTAAAGGATCCGGTTATCTCTTTTATAAAGCCTAGAATCGTTGGAAGTGTAAGCGCCGAAGCCTGGATAGCTATACCGGCTATCCCCCCTATTTTCCCGACTACCTCGTATGGATATGCTCTGATTATAGCTAGCCAGAGCAAAGGAGCTCCAAATCTAGAGGACGATATCGATGCTAGAAAGGATATTGTGGGGAGATAGCCTTGTGAGAGAAGCAATAAAGATGCTGACATAATAGCTATTGATGGGATCAAGAGAACCTTGACTCCTCTCAATCCTACTATCCTGTCTGAGATCAGACCAGAAGCAATGCTTGTTAGAGAACCTAGAAAAAGAGTTAGCAACGCAAGTAAAGCGAGATCCGCTTCTCTAAAGCCTAGCTCTTCTGCTAAGTATGTGCTGGCCCACGATACTAGAAAGAACCAAGAGGTAAGCACTAAATAGAATGCTACTGCAACTTGAATAGAGCTTTTTATCAGCTTCTTATAATCTATAATGTATTTTACCACGATGTTATTAGTTTTACAGGCAACCTGCATACCTTCTTGATTTCTATATATGGTGACATTAGTGAGAGATACCAGGAATCCGCATAGCGACACTATAAAGAGGGCATTCCTCCATCTCTCCTCAAACTGAGAGACCAATATATATGCTATAGAGAGCCCAATTAAGGATCCTAGATCATATGCTGTGGTGGAAATACCTTGAAGTTTCAAGGGAACCTCGCGTGCTACAATTTTAGCGCAGGATGGCCAAATAGATGCCATAAAGATCCCCGCAATTAATCTTAAGAACATAAATAATAGATAGCTTTGGGCAATGCTAATCACCATTATACTTATTGATATCACTGCGATAGATGCCGCCAGCATTCTTCGAGGATCTATTCTATCTATGAGAATTCCAGTCACTATTGAGGCTGGCATTGCTGAAATTGAGGGTGCGGAAATTAGAAATCCCATTTCAACATATGAGATCCTGAGATCCCTTATTATCTGATATGCGAAGGCTGCGGGGGCTATCACGTTAGCTGTGCCCAGCGATGTAGAGATTAAGAGCGTTGGCAATATCAATAGGATTGACTTGGAACCCTGCATAATCGATCCACACCTATGCTAGTTTTCTATTTTTAGCCTGCTACCCTGTCTTCCCAAAGATCCTGGGTGGGGCTACATTTAGCTCTTCTGATGTCTTAAGGAGTAGGTTCCATGTTTCCATATCTATGGGGATGCCCATAGATCTTCTCTTCGTCTCCTCCCTTTCCTCGGGCTCGCCGGGCAATAGGATCTCCTGGCATCCCTGCGCTTTTCTCGACCTCTTTATCTTGTTTATAAGCCTATCTAGATCCTCTAGGTAATCGCTATATGATCTAAAGGATCCCACATCTATAGATATGATTAGAAATCCCCCTTGTGTAGATGGATGGGAAGGTATCTCGGTGCTGCTAGGCGCTCCTAGGAGGATGCTGGAGAGCATCTCTACTGCAAGTGATAGGGCATATCCTTTATACCCCCCAAAGGGTAGGAGGACGCCTTCAAGAGCTTCTTTAGGATCTGTTGTTGGTCTGCCCTCTCTATTTAGAGCCGCACCTTCAGGGATCCTCTCTCCCCTCATAGCAGCCAGCCTAATTTTGAAGTGCGCAATAGCACTAGTAGCCATATCGATTACAATCCCTTTGCCTCTCTGACCTGGGAATCCTATGGAGATTGGGTTAGTTCCGAAGATCCTATCTACACCACCCCATGGAGCTACTATCGCAGGCGAGTTAGCCATTACAATACCTATTATACCCTCACGAATAGCCATGAGAGTGTAATATGCCAACATACCTACATGACCTAGATTTCTTACACCCACAGCGCTAATCCCGCTTCTTCTAGCCTTCTCTAATGAGAGTTTTGTAGCCCTTACAGCTATAGGGATTCCCAGCCCTCCACCTCCATCGATCATAGCATGTGAAGGGCCTTGCGAAAGGATCTTGATTTCTGGGCTCGGCTTCACCAACCCCCTTTTAATACCTTCTATATAGTAAGGGATCCTAATTAGTCCATGGGAATCCACCCCCCTTAAGCTAGCAAGCACTAGGTGATCAGCTATTATGTCGGCATCCTCTCTAGGCACGCCAACCCTGATAAAGCATTCTCTCGCAAATCTAAGAGCCTCGTTCTCTTGGATCAGAACATACTTCTCCAATAGGGACACCGATATTACTGCTTACCAAGGCTACTAATAATTCTAGTTCTTATGATTAAGCTTTAACAGTATACCTCATTCTTTGATAACGCTAAACACATGTATTCACACGTATATATTGTTTTTCAGCGAAGGCAATAGCTATATATGAGTTATTAATTAACATGTCTTGAGATTTTCCCTTAAACTTATAATTGAAAGCCTAGCCCTTTAAGGTAGAAGAGGGTCAGATTTCATAGTACTTTAGCGCGTTGTCATAAAGAATCTTTTTCTTAGCGCTATCCGCTATATCGGAGTAAATGACTCTGAAGACAGCTGCCTCTGTATAGGCGATAGGTGTTCTTGTTGCCAAGACTACTAGATCTTCTCCTATAGAGTCTACAAGCTCTCTTACTCTATCGTATTGATATCCATAGAGAGTATCGCTTGAGGTGTCAACATATAGTTCGAGATCCGATATTCTAGCTAGATTATTTTTAAGAAGCTCATATCGGAACGAAGCAAATAGTATCTTCTTACCGCATATTTTATCAATATTTCTTAAGAATCTCTCGAGATGTTCATCCTTAATCATATATATTAGTTTGTATGCCCTATGCATCTCTCTAATGTCCTCTAACAGATCTAATATAACGATTTTGCGGCCCTGACTACATAGATCCTCTACCAGCCTTATGGAGCTTTTAGCATCTAGTCTAAAGCCGTGATATGCAGGGCTCATAACATAGGCTCTGAAATAGGGCTCTACTATCTCTTCAATAGCAATATTATTTATTGTTATATAGCTTGGGTTAATGCCTCCTAGAAGATCTATTTCCACGTCCTTAATATTTTCCCTCTCCTTCCTATATATGTTAAGGGCTATTCTGTTAGCCTTGAAAGGATCTCTGTAGAATAGAGATGAGAAGTTGATCAGGTATATTTTTTTAAACCCCTTCGACCTCATGTGGGTGGCTACTTCAGCTAGGCTTTCTGCAAATAATCTTCTAAATGGATAGCTCCCAAAAAATGATAGCGCGTCAATCACAGCTGAACACCTTGCAGGGATTATCGCGGTAGATCATGATCTTGGTGTTAGGATCTATATCAGCGCCCTCTATTCTAGCAATGGAGGTTGTGTAGATGTTATCGCTTCCAAATAATATATTCTCTTTATAATAGTGCTTAACTAGATCTTCTATCATATAGCTATCCCCGACACTACCTCCAGTATCTATGTAGAGGTTCCTAGCATCGCATAGCCTTAGCATCTCCACAGTATTCTCCCAATCGCCTCCACCGCCTATATGGGCAGCTATAACCCTTATCCTCGGCCATCTACGTGTGATTCTGCAGAGATCTCCTATATCGGCTTCCCTAGGCCTGCTTCTAGGATAGATCCTATGGGCTATGTGGATGAGTAGCGGTACGTCGTATTGTTTAGCTAGTTCTATATATGGCTCTATCAGCTTGATCCTAGGCTTAACAGATCTATAGATCTCTCCAATGCCTCTGAATCCTTCTTTTAAGAATTTCTCAGCCATATAAAGATCCATGCTATTTAATAGGTTTACAAATACAACTCCCCTAAATACGCTATACCTCCTAGCAAGCTCTAGGATCTTCCTGTTCCCTCTGGCAACGCTCTCATGATCAGGATTCATGCTTCCTAGATCGAATGGGTATACCGATATAAAGGCTCTCTCTACATTAAATTTATCTATGGCCTTTAGGAGGGCTTTATTGAGATCGTCATTGTAGAAGGTGTGGACATGTACATCTACTATACCAACCCCTTTTCCACGCAGATGTTCGAATATCATACCGATAATAGTAATATTAACTTGGGGGTATTAATAAGTTTTTGGTGAATATATAGGTGGGCATTTCAGATCTTCCCAGTGAGATTAGGGATGAAGAGGAGTTAGATGAGATGCTATCAAGTCCCTACCCAGAGACTATTGAGGATCTGAAGCACATAGATGGCGATTTCCTAGTTCTGGGGGCTGGCGGTAAGATAGGTCCTAGCCTGATTATGATGCTGGCTAGAATATTAGAGAAGATAGATCCTTCGAGGAAGGTCTATGCAGTATCTAGATTCACAAGGAAAGGTGTAGTTGATAAGCTATCTCGATATAAAAATGTCGAGATCATAGAGCTAGATCTTTCAAGCAGGAAGGCCATAGATCTTCTCCCAGAGGCAAAGAACATTATATATATGGTTGGCAGGAAGTTCGGCACAGAAGAAGATCCCGGGCTTACGTGGATCACGAACACCTATATACCAGCACTTGTCGCAGAAAGGTTTAGCAGATCTAGATATATAATCTATTCTACAGGAAACGTATACCCCCTTGTTCACATATCGACAGGGGGATCTACAGAGGACTCAGAAGTAGGGCCGGTAGGCGAATATGCTTGGTCAGCACTTGCCCGGGAGAGGATTATGAGTTATTTTATCAGGAGGAACAAAGACTCCTCTGGCGTTATCGTGAGGCTCAACTACGCTTGCGAGCTGAGATATGGGGTTTTAGTCGATATAGCCCTCAAGGTCTATAAGGGTGAGCCAATAGATCTTTCAACAAATTATGTAAACGTGATCTGGCAAGGAGACGCCAATAACTATGTACTCAGATCCTTGAAGCTAGCCTCCAACCCTCCAACAATAATCAACCTGACAGGGCCAGAGATAGTATCTGTAAAATGGGTTGCTGAGGAGTTTGGAAAGAGATTCAATAAGAAGCCCATCTACACGGGAGAGGCTATGGATACAGCCCTTCTAAATAATGCTTCTAGGGTATTTAGCTACTTCGGCTATCCCAGAGTTCCTTTGATGAAGATGATCGATTGGATAAGTAAATGGATATTAGCTGGAAAAACCATCTATAATCTACCAACACATTATGAGGTGAGGACAGGCAAGTTCTAGCCATCCCACCTACCTCTAGATGATCGCTTACCAAGAGACTCTCAACTCATCCACGCCAATTCCCTGCTAACGGATCTATGGTTCTTATAAATTCGTAAATATGTTATTGGGATCTCATATGCCCATGTTACTCTGTGTTTAAGCTTTTTATCCTTTATCCCAGCTATCACGGCTCTAACGACATTCAATAGGGAATTCTGGGTCAATTGGTAGTAGATTATGTTTGTGAGGCTCATCAGCGCTATGAGTAGGCTTCCAGCTGTTAGATATAGTGCGAAGTTAGCTGTGAGATATGCTGCCATGGTCATGATGGAAGATACTGTGAGGGATACCAGTGCTAGGGGATGAGGACCAGCGCTATCATGGCTGGGCTAGGCATCGTCTCCGGCATGAATATATAAATATATTAGGTAATATAGTGGGATTAAGATTGTAGAGGCTACTATAAAGATCAATATAGAGGATGAGATGAAGGATACCCGTACATAGATCCTGGGGGTGGGTAGCGAGCTAATATATATTAAAACCCTATCCACAATCTTAGAAGCAGCTAGAGGCCTTATCGATACGGCAGAGTAGCTCATAGCAAAGGATATGATGAGCCCTGTTACTAGATGGAATAGATAGTCTATCCCAATGATATTTGAGAGGGATAGACTGAGTATTGTGAAGTCAGTCATGATATGGATAAATATAATTGCTAGGAGCGGGACATCTCTAAACATGGTTATTCTAATATTTATAGCGCTATTAGAGATGCTAGCGGGGTTATATAGCTCTTCAAAATCTGCCGCCCTCCGAGAATCTCCTGAGGATCAAGAGCTGAGTAGCTATTAGAGATATAGATATGCTAACCAATATTGGGATGAAGAGCTGGGGATCTAGTAGAAGTTTTGGATCAACCCCGAAGATGGTGTGAAACATATTTGCGTAATATGTTATAGGATTAATAATAGCTAGAACCCTAAAGATCTCTGGAACAGCATCGATGGGGTAGAGGGATGTGCTCAACCTAATACAGAGATCAGCAATGATAACTGAAAATATTGTGTATAGCCATCTCCTCTTAATAGACATAACCATAGAGCCGATAGCACCCCTAGCGAAGCTGAAACAAATATAATGGCGAGGAATATGAGTGGAACCATAGCTACATCTGCGGGATCGTGGGAGGCTATGATCACAACCACATAGGGGAGAACCGTGAGAACAGCCCAGAGAGAAGATCCCAGGAAAATCCCTAGAAGCTTTTGAAAGGCTCCGAGTGGCAGGGATTAGGTGTATAGATGCATCTGCATCCTAGTCATCATTATAAGGATCTACTCCACAACCTCATATATAGCTGTGAATAGTGCTAGGAAAATCACGCCAGAATATAGATAGTATTTATAGCTGGGGAGAGGTATTAGAATAGATAGTAGAGATGCAAAGAGATATATGCGAAAAGCATTCACAAAAAGAGTGAGGATAAGGGATCTCCAAGAGAAGTTTGAAATAAAGATCAATAGAGATAAACTTACAATACGATCCAACTCTAAAAAAGTTTTCGACGTAATCCTAAACCCCCTATTTATAACTAATTACTTTTATCGCTATATAATCCCCTATCTTATGTATTACTGCATCGTCTGCTTCTAAACTTAGGATTCTGGCTTGCACTTCTTGATTTGATGCTCCTTCAATCTTACTATGTTAGGTATGTATTTTTTAAGTTCATAGCTTTTTAGAGTTATTAATGAACCTTCCGCAGATCCAAATAGCGCTACATAGACACCTGGTTTATCTGCGTAGAAGTTAATGCTAATCATCTCTTTGTATTTATAGATTTCCCATGCTATGATCTTTGCTGGATCAACTTCTCCCCTTACATTTGCAGCTACCTTGAACCGAAAGAGTGTCTCTCCAATATCTCGTAATTTTTCCAAAAACTACAAACCCTTCTTCGCCTCTGGATAGCTCTTCACCTGTGTAAGATCTTTTAGGCTCTTCAGAAGCTCTTAACATATAGATCTTACTGTTTATTAGGGCTCCTGATATTCCCGATGCTATTGCTTCCATTAATGTCACCGCGATCCCTTTAGCTATTATTTGAAAAGCCCTGTGTTCTTATGATTATGTATTTGATTACTCACATCACTAATCAGCTCATTCAATATATAGATGTATAAGGGTTATATCCCCCTATGCGCATAGTATATGAGCGCTAGGTGGAGCAATACATGAATCTCTAACTGGACAGGCTTTATGGGATATCCAAAGCATCGTCTTACCCTCTCTATAGACTAGCCTCCCTATTATCATACTGATCATACCTCCTATCCCAGCCAATGATCCTAAGCCTAACCCCTCCTATGATCTCTACATATCCTTCTTTGACTCTGTATCCCTAGCCTTTATGCAGAAGCACTGATAGCTTCCTAACCCTAGGCCTCCTACCCCTCCTAGGATTGTTCCTCCAGGCATTGGCATTTGCAAGGGCTTCTCTATAGCAGCCAATAATAACCCTAGATAGAAGCCCAAACTACTCCCTCAGCCCCCCATATAGAGCGTTGTGAACCTCTCCAATGTTTCTCAGACCCAGTCTCAGGGTCTTGTTTATAGCGTAGTTAAGAGCTACACTATATCTTCTGAAGAGCTCTATGGCCCCTGGCAGTGAAGGGGCGCTAACCATCTCGATAGGGGTGATGGTTAGTCCGAGCTAGGGGCCATAGAGCCCCTCCAAAAATAAATAGAGATGAAAAGCCAATAAAAACTACCTCCTTCCTGAAGGGGCGAGGCTTTCGGTTGTAAAAGCTATTTGTGGTGGCCTCTTTCACTCCGGTTTACGACGATCTGTGTAGAGGGATCTCCTTTAAGGGCTTTGATCGCAATGATCCAGGCAACAGATTCTTCCTCGGTAGGTGGGGATCGTGCCTTGTAGTCCTGCTTTTCTATGTAGCTCTTCATGAGCTGGGCTATCTTGGTAAGCTTCTCTTTCTGTATCTGAAGGATCTTTTTACCTATAACTCTGTTAAGCCTGTTATAGACACTCTCTAAGTGTCTTGCAC
Source organism: Desulfurococcales archaeon (assembly GCA_032249275.1). Taxonomy (GTDB): domain Archaea; phylum Thermoproteota; class Thermoprotei_A; order Sulfolobales; family AG1; genus AG1. Next base: position 897 of record JAVVGG010000039.1, on the reverse strand, counting down.
AGAGGAGGGATGAGGAGGAGGCATAGTTCTCTAATAGTTTTTGATCCTCTTCAAAGCATATTGAGAGGGTTTCGACATAGATTCTCTCGAACTCCTCAGCTTTTTCACAGAGGAAGCAGGATGCCCACATATCGGTAATGCTCATTGCTCCTCCATTCTCTATCATATCTAGATAGGTCTCCACCATATCGAGATATATTATTGAAGTGCCGAGCCCGTCTAGCCAGGGGTTCCTCTTTACAAAATCGATCACCTGGTGAGCGTGGAAGGGGCAGAAGCCAAGGCTACTCCTGATTCTGTTCCTCACTGCTGGATCGTTAACCATCTCGTATAGAATATTCTCTATGGACCTCTCTTCAACATCTAGAATGAGATTACATATCGGGCACCCGCGTCCTCTCCTCATCTCCTCCCTGAGCCTTATGAGCACCATACGATCGCATCTATCAACCTCTCTGGATCTGCTCGAGATCCTGAAGATCTTGAGGGGGTTCATCTAATCACCTGCGTTCCTCAGGAATATAGATAACGTATTTGCGGATGAGATCCTCAACCTCTCTCCTGAGATGTTCATTCCTAAGCCCTACAACCTCACACATTGAGAGCATACCAGAAAGCCTTATGGTCTCAACCCTTGCCTCCTCAAGAGCTGTTGCAAGCTTAAAGTGTAAAGAAGACTCTCTTGAAGAGAGCTCTAGAAGCTCCTTCAGAAGCTCGGCTTTCCTATTTTCCACCGTGCCCACCGTGCTTATCTTCAATACATTTTCTAAGCATCTCCTGAAGGCCATAGATCTTCCTCAGATCTTCGAGAACCTCGCCAAGCCTATTTTCAAGATCGATGATCCTCTCCCTAGCCTTAATGATCTCGGCCTCGAGATCTTGAATATTTAGATCCCC
>JAVVGG010000038.1:0-12094 GCA_032249275.1 Desulfurococcales archaeon | reverse complement strand
GGGGGGGCTCGGAGCTATAGATATTATCATAGCCTCAGAGGCATAGGTTTGCTGGAGTCTGGCCCCGAGACTCACATGCATCATTAAAAATCTAGAAGATATATAGCTCACAAGCCTTAGCCATCCCCACTATAAATTACATTGCCTTCGGTGTTGTAGGCTTAGAAATGAGGATATCGAGGCATGGCTGAGATATATATATTTACTGTAATATATAGGGGAGGCAATAGATAAATGCCCCTTCTCGAGGAAGCAGACCCTGAAGAGCTAGGCTTCTCAAAAGATAGGCTTAGCAGGGCTATTAGCCATATATGTGGATATACATATAGAAGGCTCATATCGGGAATAGAGGTTCTCATAGTGAGGAGGGGCAAGGTGGCCGTCCACGAAGCATGCGGATATGCCCAGATAGAGCCTTTCGAAAGGCCTCTGATGAGTGGAATGCTATTTGACCTTGCCTCCCTTACAAAGCCAATAGCTGGTTCGCTCGTGGCTGGATATCTAGTGGAGGAAGGTATTATACATCTTAAACAGAGGGTTTCAGAGATACTTCCAGAGTTCTCTAAGACCCCTGCTGGTCATAATGAGATGAAGGATAAGGTGAGGATATGGATGCTCCTAACGCACTCATCAGGTCTCCCACCATGGTTCCCACTATATAGAACTATAGGTGATAGAGAGGGGATTTTAATTGAGGCTGTGAGAAGTTTCCCAATATATGAGCCAGGGACAAAGGCGCTCTACAGCGATATAGGATATATTGTATTCACAAAGCTTGCCGAGGAGCTTACCAATGAAAGGTTTGATCGTCTCTTCTATAGCTTGGTTGTGAAGAGACTAGGCCTAAAGCTAACGATCTATAACCCTTTAGAAGCTGGTATAAGTCCGAGCGATATAGTATCGACAGAGGTAACTGATCATGGAAACGCCCTCACAGGTGTTGTACATGATGAAAATGCCAGGGCTATGAGCGGTGTATCTGCCCATGCTGGACTATTCTCTACCGCCGAGGAGATAGGGTTCCTGGGATATGAGATTCTAAGGGCTTATCGCTATGAATCGGATCTCTTGCTCTCTCCAGCATATGCTAGATCCATGCTTAGAAAGTGGATATGCGGAGATCGGTGTTATGGGCTGGGATGGTGGATCTACGATAGAAGATCCATTGAAGCTGGAGGAGATCTATTGATAAAGGGGTACGGGCATACAGGGTTCACAGGAACCTCCTTATGGATCGATCCTGTCTTAGATATTGTAATTGTGATCCTAACTAACAGAGTTCATCCAACGAGGGACAACTATCATATCAACCTACTCCGGCCCATTGCACATAACATGATACTATCATCCATAAAAAGCCTATAGATCTTACAACATAGCTGGAGACCCTGTAATCAGAGAAATAGCCTGGGAAATCAACGTTAGTAGAATTTTATCTCATGTTTGCTATTACAACTGAAAGCCTCGCACTTTAGGGCGGGGAGGAGGTCAGCCATATCCCTTTTCTCCCGCTCAACACTACCTATTGGAGTGAGTCTCACCTTAGATACATAGAGTGTTTCTTCGAGAGACTCTCTCCTTCTACATCCTGATAAAGCTGTTCTCGAAATAACGACAAAGGAGCAACAAGTCTCGCTGTCTAGGTGGAGGAAAGGTTAAAGCTATATCTAGAGCCTTCTAGTGACTACATAGGGTGAACCGCTATATATCACAACTGTTTCTTCGAATTGAGCAACCTGGCCTCCCGCTATCTCTGTTAGTACTGGATATGGGTGTAACGCACCCTTAACTCTTAGCTTATTTAGAATATTCTCTATATCCTCTCCTAGATCTGAAAGCCATCTACCACAGAAAGGTAGCCCCTTAAACCTTATTGAGGCCTCTCTGAGAACCCTCTCTTCTTTCTCCTGGGCTTTGATCTTTGTCTTTTTAACTGAGTATATTGTGACTAGGTTCTCTTCGGCAACCATGCCGGCGCCGTTTGTTATGAATGGCTCTATAGCATATACCCCTCCTTCTCTGAATTTCCATGGTATGAGACTTTCTGGATAGTTGGGTATGGATTCCCCAGCATGTATCCTATATCTATCAATCCTATGCCCACTTAGATTTCTAATTGGTTTTAATGAGTATCTCTTAGCAGTTTCCTCAACAACCTTTCCAATTTCTTTAAAAGATGCTCCTGGAGCTATCTTCTGAAGGGCCTTTTCGAGGGCCTCCCTCGCGGCATTTAGTATCACAGCATAGTCTCCCCCAAGATCTATTGTAACAGCTGTATCAACTATATATCCATCAACATGGACGCCGAAATCTACCTTAACAAGCCCCTTTTCAGGGAAAACAGTTGGATCCCCTATTACGGGGGTGTAATGGGCTGCCACAGATCCTATAGATATATTCACAGGGAAAGCTGGCTCCCCACCATGGTATCTTATCAAACCCTCTATCCTCTCAGCAACCTCTACCGCCTTAGCACCTGGAGCAACGATCCTCAGGATCTCCTCCTTAACCTTAACAGCTATCCTACCAGCCTCCAAGTATCTCTTGAACTCCTCCTCGGTCAGCTCAACCACCCAGCCTAACTATTATTATCTCTTCCAACTCTATAATAGCTATGATAGATCATCTTTCTACTAAGATAGCACATTAGCTTGCTCTAACATAAACCTAACTACCAAAATCTTCGAGCATAAACCAGGGGCGAGACAATCGATTCTTCCTCATATATTCATCATCGTCTCATCATCCTAAGTCCCTCGAAGAGAGGGATAGAGATATCGAGTGGGAGATCTGACCTAGGGCTAGACCAGCTAAACTTTTTCAATAAGGAATATAGTCCCAAACCTCCCCATTCCGGAGATAACCATCACCCCTTAGGACAAGGAGAGACCATCCCAAGTCGATTGCTTTTGAAATCCTTCGGTCTGATCCTTGTACATCTTATCAGCCCTTGCCTAGCTACGTTGGAAGTAGTGGAGCTTGAAAAGATATCGAGTTATATTCGAAAGACCTAGCTTTTGAGAGTGGGAAAGGATTCCGGTGTTAACTGTCCTCTCCTCCCCACCCTAAAGGGCGGGGTTTTCAGTTGCAATGAAAGCTCTTGCGGTGTTTATCACATGTTTAAGTTTCCCTTAACGACTCCTCTATTGGTGCTGATAGTGTATAATATGCAAGTAACAGGCGCCCCAACAGGGGATCCCACGGTCTTCCTGATATTCTGGATCATAATAAATATACTTTGGTTCATGCTTCTATTCACAGATCTTCCTGACAGAATTAGGATATATAGGTGGGATAGGATCATAAGGTTCAGACTATCGCAGATCGAGGGAATGGCTCTAGACACTCGAAAAGCTTCTGAAGAATATCTGAAGGAGATAGGCGTGAAAGACCCAGGAGGTTTGATAGATGGCTTTATAAACAATAACTTCCTAATAGAGCCAGTCTCTATAGAGCCAACAGATATTATAAAGAGGCTGGGGCACCTGATAAGGGTGAGGGATGACAAGATAAAGAGCTATGCATCGTCAATATTACAGGGGTTGGACAAGGCTAAGAGGGATAATATAGTTGTTATCCTCGAGATAAACTGGGTCTTCAACCTAGTCTACAGGGTTATTAGACACTATTATCTGCTGGGTAAGAAGACTCAGAACTGGATCTTGTTGACACAGCTTGTAATCCTCCTCCCAGGACTTATCAAGGAGCTAGAGGCATATAAAAAAGCTGTGGAGCCATTCAAGCTGGGAATACCTGTTGGAGATTCTGCAGGCCCCATGGTGGTGTCTCTTTTAGCCCCCAACACCGAGAGAATAGCTATAGCAGAGGAAACGGTATATAGCGTAACAGATATAGAGGGTAGAAAGGTCTTTCTTGTGAAGGCAGAGGGGCCGGGAGGCACTGTCGGAAGGCCTGGCGAGGCTGTTGCAAAGCTCGTTGACCAGCTCGGATGCGGCATCACTAGAATAATAACTGTTGACGCAGCCCTCAAGCTAGAGGGTGAGAAGAGTGGGGAGGTTGCAGAAGGTACCGGGGCTGCGATAGGGGATCCAGGGCCTGAGAAGATAGCTATTGAGAGGGCTGCAATCAAGTGCAACGTACCCCTAGATGCTGTTATAGTGAAGATGAGCTCTGAAGAAGCTATAACACATATGTCTAAGGAGATTTACGAGGGGGTGGTCAAAGCTGCCGAGGTTGTTAAAAAGATTATCAGGGAGAAGACAAAGGAAGGAGACATGGTTTTGGTAGCTGGTATAGGGAATACGGTTGGAGTTCTATAGCTTTCAAAAACACTTCTATATAACAATCAAGGGTTTGCCGGCAGGGTGGGACAGGGTGGGAGTTTGGCTTCCTATCTTCTAATAAACTCGGTGTAGTGGCATTTACCGCAATACCATCTCTCGCCTCCAGGTTTATAATAGCCCATCATAGATCCGCATCGAGGACACTGCTTGTTTCTAGGCTTAATGGTCCCCTTCGAAGGATCTATGATATAGAGGGAGGATCTAAACCCCTTACCCTTCTCCTTGCTCATCAACTCCCACCCTTCTCCTCCTTCTTCTCAGATCTCTGTAAGAGATACTTCGGCTCAAATCTCTCAAGGGTGGCTCTGTCTCCATATATGTGCACCCATGCCTTAGAAGAATCTCTCCCATATTCCGTCTCTATCCTTCTAACAACTACAAGGCTTTTATCAACGCCAAATAGCTTCGAAACGGCCTCGATTACATCGAGCCTCGATGGGGTCCCCTTATTTCTATGCTCTATCCTGAGCACAGCCTCCCTTCTCTGTATAACCTTGTTCTCCTTCTGAGAGACCAGTATATAGATCCCGCTGTCGAGCTTCACCACAGGGCCCTGCTGGCTCTCCACAGCCATTTCAATCTCCTATGGATAGTATAACTGCCAGCTTATTAGCAATAAAGATATAAGCACTCATAAGGATACCAATTGGTGAGAATATGGTTAACGTAGGAGAAAAGGCTCCTGACTTTGAGCTGCTAGATACAGATCTTAAGAAGAGAAGCCTTTCAGAGTTCCTTGCAAAGGGTAGATATGTCGTCCTAGCATTCTTCCCCGGAGCATTTACATCGGTATGCACAAAGGAGATGTGCACATTCAGAGATAGAATGGCAAGGCTAAATAATCTAGATGCCGAGGTAATAGGTATAAGCGTTGACAGCCCATTCGCACAGAAGGCATTTAAAGAAGCCAACATGCTCAACTTCACACTGCTAAGCGACTTCAACAGAGAAGTGATAGAGAAGTACAACGTAGTTCTACCAGACCTCCTTGGCCTCGGCCTAAAGAAGCTAGCAAAAAGAGCAGTATTTATAATAGACCCCAAAGGCATCGTTGTATATAAATGGGTCTCAGAAGACCCAAGAGTAGAGCCAGACTACGATGAAATAGAAAGGGTTCTAGAAAGACTCAAAAAAGGAGGATCAGCAAAATAACACGTAACACTATTTTTATCATCCAATACCCACCAATTTCAATGCCATAGAAGATCTCTTTATCAGGATCTCCGGCTTCGTTACCCCTATCTCCTATCGAAGGATCCAGAGTTGTGGATCTTGCTATCGCCTCGGAGGCATAGATTTAGTCTTGTGTGATTAGCATGTTTATAGCGTATTGCCAGAGGGTAGCTCCCGAGACCCATATACACCACTATCCTGACCTCTCCTTGCCCTGAAGGGCGGGGCTTTCATTTGTAAAGGGTTGATTCTCGGATAGAGGTTTGGATCTTGATCTACGTCATTGGGAGTTATATTGAGTGTAAGTACCTATGACCTCTTCTAGATCTACTGCTAACAAATCATCTTAGATCTTTATAATATATATAAGATCTCCAGATCCATCTGGCTATTGGAGAGATCCTTGTTAAAAGATCTTCAGAGTCCTTTGACCATACTACTATATCATAGAATCCCTCTTCATAGCTTAGGTGTGAGATACATGACATGATGCTCTGGAGAGGCGATTCGGAAGAGATGTTAAGTAATATAGCGCCTAATGTAGATCTGCATCTATCCTCTAAAACCCACGAGCATCCTGTATAGACTAATGCCAATGGTGTGGCGTTGGCTCTACAGATATAGGCCTTACTATGTATAGAATTAATTATATATCTTGTGGGTGCCCATATGAGACCTCCAGGCGTTAATGGTAGGAGGGGATACTCCCTTTCCAGGATCTTCAGCGTTTTCTCGAGATCTTCTGGGTGCATTGCGACTAGCCTGGAGACTTCTACAGAGCTTGTAGGGGGCAGCACTGGTATAGATGCAGAGAAGAGCTCTAAAAGCTTCTCCATATTGAGGGAGGAGCATATTCTGTGAATAGGTATATTACCTCTAGATGTGAGGAGGGCAGCACCAGCAAGACCCATCCTCCTAGCCTCTTCTAAAAGCTTCTCAGTCATATATCTCCCAACCCCTCTACCTCTAACCATTTCCCTAACCCTAGCACCCATTAGCCATGCTATTCTATCAACTGGATATAATATCGAGACAGCTTCGACTATACCTTCTATCTCAACCCCATAGAGGATTCCATGTGAGAAAGCACTTTCTAGAACCCCGTGTCTTAGGTAATCATTGTTGCTAAGCCATGAATATATGTATGGGAGATCCTTTTTCTCCACCCTTCTAAATAGCATAGATACCCGAATAATATTTTATTATAGCAAATTATTTGATGCGCGCTAGGTTTCAAAGATAGAAAATCGAGCTGAAATGAGGTATAATAGATCTCCGGTTATCTGGTCTACCAATAATTATTAATTATATTATGTAAAGCAGTTGTTTATAGTGTTTTGGACCACTAGATCCGCTCAAGGACTCATCGCAGCCCCCGCTAAGCAAGCTACTGCGGTTCAGACATTCTCGAGGATCTAGATGCCGCCGATAGATCCAACTGTTAGGTAATGAAGACGCCTGGGCTCAACAGGTATATAGTATCAGACTGGCTCATAACTATAAAAAGGATCAAACAGCTCTAGTTGCAGAGATCGTTCCCTATAGATCTATTGCTAGGGTGTTCTCTTTTTGGCAAATAGCTTTACTGGATTCACTCTGTGGAAAACCCTTCCTGCTCCGTGGAGCAGGATGTTTGCTTTATCAAACAATATCCCCCACTCATCTACAAGACCCTCGAGGATCCTTGTTAAAAGCACTTCAAAGATGTAGAGTCTCACCTCACCAATATCATATCTAGCATGTACCCTTCCCTCGAGAATAGCTATAGATCCTTGGAGCCCGGGGGGCTTGATCTTGATGCTAGGCACTAGCTCTACCGAGAACTTCTTAACCTTATCCACAGATCTCCCGGAGACAGATCCTAAATCATATACCAGCTGAAGCTGGGCATCGCTAGGCACATTTATGGTAGCCTCTCCATGATACTCTAGACATTCATATGTATATGTGGTTCTATCAACAGCTACAGCCATGGTCGGAGGCTCCTCACTCACAGGGGTATTCCAGCTGGCAGGCATCAGATTTACCCTCCCATCCCTACAGATCACACCTAGAACCACAGTTGGTCTCGGATGTAGTGGTCTATAAAACTTACCTTTATACTCAACATACATAACACAACCCCCATAGCTACTCTTGAAGTGAGTAGCATATAAGCAGGAGGGGGTTTAAACACATAAATAGTTATCCTAGTGGTCTGTAGAGACGAGGTGGAGGGTTTAAAAGTATTTGAAATATGTTTATAAAAAAGATTAAGGTTTCAGAGGAAAGTCTATTTGAGCTTGTACTTGCCCTCAGGTGTCTTCTCTACTCTCCCCTCCTTCTCAAGTCTCGTTAGTAGCCCCTTAACGACTCTGCTTTGTGCTCCCACAGCCTTTACTATCTCATCCACTGTCTTTGGACCTGTTTTGAGGGTTTCTACTATTTTTTCTTTAACTGACGTCTAGATCCCCCCAAGATCATATTATAAGGAAGTGGCTTATTAATATTTAGCCTCGGGGTTCTAAAGATCTATATATTTATTATCCCATGTTTTTGTATTAACATTATTTATCTTCTCAGCTGCGCCACAGCATATTCCGCTATTAGCCTTCCAACATCTATACCCGTGACCCTCGCCACGTTTTTAAACTCGGGTACAGGGTTTGCCTCGTTAACAACATAGCCTTTCTCAGGATGCTCGAATATATCTATACCAGCTATTTCGAGGCCCAGGGCTTTTGCTGCCTTTATAGAGATCTCTATCAGCTCAGGGTCTCTTAGGGCTGGAGCTGCTTCAGCTCCCCTAGCTGTGTTTGTTATCCAGTGCCTCTTATTAACCCTGTAGATCGTTATCACCTCTTCACCTATAACGGTAGCCCTTATATCTCTATCAGGCTTTCTAACATATTCCTGAACAAGCCCATATATAGCCTGAGATCCTATAGCCTCTCTATGACTTGTTATTGCTAGAAGCTCTTCAGGGTCCCTGGCCATTGATATAAGCCTGCCCCAACTCCCCTGGGAAGGCTTATATACCACGGGATATCCGATTGTCTCGGCACTCCTTCTAACAGCCTCAGCTCCAAAGGATGCATAGCTTCTCGGAACAGGGATCCCGGATCTTGATAGAATCGATAGACACCATATCTTACTCTGAGAGATAGCTGTTGATATAGAGCTATTGATAACCCTTACCCCTGAGCCCTCAAGGGCTGCGCTTGATTCCAGCGCAGCAGATCTACTAACACTTCTCTGAATCGCCACCTGGTATCTACTCCAGAGACTTCCCCCCACCTCTATAGGCTCCTTACTTACATCCACCATCTCGAAAGCAACACCCATTCTCCTCAGAGCATCGGCTATCCTCTCCTCCTCCCACCTAGCTACGGAGTAATATACTATGAGTATCAACTAAGAACCCTTCAGATCCAGCCTACTCCCCCCAATCCTCTCCAACGCCTTGGAAAGGCTTTAACCTGATCCCCTCACTCGAAACAATGATCTCTATTGTCGCACCGCAAACATGATCTACAAGCTCGCCCGAAACAGGATCCTCAGGGATCTCGATAGGCTTACCACATACAGGGCATCTAGCGTTCATAGCATCACCAAATCTATGATATATAGTGCGCCCCATATAAGCAACAGGGCCATGAAATAGTATTAGCTGGTAATAGCCACAGCTAGTTTGGTTCGACTTTTAAAAGATCCTCATAGAGGCTTTGTTCGGGTTTAGAGCTAATTTCACCTAGATAATCTATTTATTAGGTGGTAGCAAGGTTAGATGAGATAGATTATAAGATCCTCGAGATTCTGAGGGAGAATGGGAGAGCGCCATATACGGAGATAGCAAAAGCAGTAGGGCTAAGCGAGGCCGCTGTTAGGAAGAGGGTGAATAGTATGGTTAAAAGAGGAATTATCAGGAAATTCAGCATAGAATATTCTGTGGAGGGAGAGGTAAGGGCTCTAGTACTTGTGAAAACAGCCCCTCCAGCCAGGACACCGGAGATTGCCGAGAAGATCAGGGGGGTAGATGGTGTGGAAGCTGTGTATGAGGTTACAGGGGAATACGATATTGCTGCGCTTGTGAGGGGGATGGGTATTAGCTATATAAATAGATGCATAGATTCCATAAGATCTATACAGGGTGTTGTAGCAACATATACAATGATAATCCTGAGGGTGCATGTATAATGGGTATAGAGGCTGTGAAGGAGATAACAGTTTCAAAGATACTTAGCGAGATAGAGGTTAAGCCGAGCATTGAGGCCGAGAAACTTGCTGAGAGGTATGGCTATCTAGCATATATGGTTGAGAGATACATAAGGATCTTGGGCGACGATGCAGAGAATCTATTGAGGGCTATGGAGAAACCCTTCATATTAAAACCAACTGTTAGGTGTAACCAGCTTAGAGTTAACTGCAGATGGCTTGAGAATAGGCTTAGAAGCCTTGGCTTCGAGCTGAGACCCCTGGAATGGGCTTTAGGAGCCTACGAGGTGGTTAGAAGCCCGCCAACACCATCTATTGGGGCTACACACGAATATCTCAAGGGCTACTATTATCTACACAGAGATCCCTCGCCTTTGATAGCGCCTTTAAACATGGATCTAGGGCCAGGGTTAGAGGTTCTCGACACATGTGCAGCACCAGGTGGGAAAGCAACATATATAGCACAGCTAATAGAGGATAGAGGGCTTGTCGTTGCAAACGATATATCGCTCAACAGGATAAGAGCATTGGTCTCCAACATAGCTAGGATGGGCTTTAGAAGCATAGCTGTGATGAGGGGTGATGCGAGGAAGATACATAGGATCCTTGCTAAGAAATTCGAGAGGATACTTGTCGATGCTCCATGCAGCGCCGAGGGATATATAATGTTCGATCCTTCTAGGAAGAGAAAAACGGGGGAGAAGGAGCTAGCTGCCTTGGTAAAGAGGGAGATAGAGATCTTAGCATCGGCTATAGAGCTTCTAGAAAGCGGAGGGATCCTAGTATACTCAACATGCAGCATAGCACCTGAAGAAAACGAATATGTCATATCTAAGATCCTTAGGATATATAATAAAGAGATAGAGATCATAGATCCAAGGATCGATATCTGGTCCAGAGGAATCCACGGTATATGGATCAAAGATCTTAGTCCAGATGTCAGAAAATGCATTAGAACATGGCCCCATAAACACCACATGGGAGGATCCTTTGTCTGCATATTAAGAAAGAAGTGAACATCGAAGCCGAGATCTGGTTAGATACCAAAAGAAATCCTCAGCTATATTGAAATTAGTAGATATTAGTCTAATTCATATCATATTTAATACAACCCCCTACAAACTATCAAAAGATCATAAACTCTCTCTACATCTGATCAACAACATCGCTTATCTAAACCTATAATCAAAGATCTACTATTAATACTGGGATCCTAACCTACTCTGGTTCCCTCCTTCTCCTAAAGGACTGAGTTTTCAGTTGCAGAGCGAGTCTAGCTTATTAAATTATGTCTAGTGTTATTTAGAAGTGGAGTTCCATAGTATGAGCAGTGCTGAAGCCATCAAGCTTCCCCGAAGCATTATGGAGAAGCTATACCGCAAAGCATGTAAACTAGGAGTCAGTCTCGAGGTATATGTGTTGGAACTTGTGTTAAGAGATCTTGAACCATCCGATCATGTGAAAATATATACCGACGCCGCTAGAGATCTGCTTAGGCAGGCCCGAGAAGAGTTTAAAAAGGGTAACTTTAGACAAGCAGCAGAAAAGATCTGGGGTGCAGCGGCATTAGCTGTGAAGGCCTATGCAGAGTGGAGAAAAGGTAGAAGGCTTTCAAGCCATGGAGAGCTATGGGAGTATAAGAGGATAATGGAAAGGGAGGTGGGAGAATGGGTCTACGGCTCATGGAATGCTGCACATAGTATGAACACCGCTTCTATGAGGGCTGGTGCAATAGAGAAGATGTGAAGGAATCGCTTAAAAAGATGGAGCAGCTAGTTGAAGCAATCATAAACAGAGTTGATCCTCTATCACACATTTGAATCTAGGATCTAGGATCTACCTAGACTCCTTACTATTGGGAATCGTGTTAAATATAGCAAAAGCTGCCATGTCTACTGGCTTAAGGATCCGGATTCACCCTGCCCTTCACTCTAACAGTGGCTTTATATAGATCATTTGCAACTGAAAACCCCACCTCTCAGGGCTAAGAGGAGGTCAGTTATCGTAAGATTATCAAGGGCTACTAAGCAGGCACCGCTAGGCCCTGAAAATAATGGCTTAGGAAGAAGGGCTGGAAGATATCGCCTGAAGATGTTATAAGAAAGGCTGTGGGCTAGTCCATTAACTTTAACTCCTACAGGAGATCTACGCACTCTATCCCTTCTTCCCGCCGTATAGTCTCTCCATATACTCCTTCATCATCTTTATAATATCAGTCTTGATCGATGAGACCTCGTTATATACCAGCTCGACCCTCCTCTCGAGGGAGTCAATCCTCTTCTCGATAGAGTCGAGTCTCTTGTCAACGGCTTCAAACCTCTTATCAACATAGTCCTTGAGATCATTGATCCTCTTGTCCACATACTCTTTCAGATCGTTGAACCTCTTATCAATAGCCTCGAACCTTCTATCAATGGATTCGA
>JAVVGG010000037.1:0-12188 GCA_032249275.1 Desulfurococcales archaeon | reverse complement strand
CCCTGTGGATCAAGAAGCAAAACAATCCAAAACAAATTAATATCAATGATAATCAACAACCATCGGGGACAAGCGGATGTGAAGATAGGGGTTGTAGATCTATGTGTGGAGGAGCTTCACACTGGTTTGTGCTATATACGCAGCCCTGGATCAACCTATTTTAATTCCTATGGATAAAGCTTAAAAACCTTCACACTTAAAGCTTTACGAGGATAGGTTTCAATTATAATGGCTAGATCTTCGAGATCTTCAAGTAGGCGAGTTGCTATACAGCATGGTATAGGGGTGTGCTAATATTAGTAGAACCTCTGGTTGTTTTAAAGAACATTGTAAAGGAGTATGGAGATAAAGGGAGGAGTGTCAGAGTTCTCGATGGGATTAATCTCGAGATTGGAAGTGAGATTCTAGCCATACTAGGCCCCTCAGGATGTGGCAAGTCAACATTGTTGAGAATAATAGCAGGTGTTGAGAAACCTACATCAGGCGAGGTGATCTATAGAGCTATTGATAAGAATCGCCCACAGATAGGGTTTGTCTTTCAATCCCCAAGTTTGGTTCCGTGGCTAACGGTGCTCGAGAATGTAGCTCTTCCTCTGAGGGCTAGGGGTATGCCTAAGAGGGAGGCCGAAGAGCATGCCAGGAGATCTCTCTCTGGTAGGGCTTCAGGAGTTTGAGGATTTCTATTCAGGCGAGTTGAGCGGAGGTATGAGGCAGAGGGTTAATCTTGCGAGGGCCCTGAGTATAGGGCCTGAGATTCTGCTTATGGACGAGCCTTTTTCACAGTTAGATCTGCTCACTGCTGAGAATCTTAGGGCAGAGCTGCTTGACATATGGCTCTGAGGTTTAGCACCTAGTAAAATCTATAGTGTTGGTGACCTATGACGTTATAGAGGCTGTATATATGGCTGACAGCATTGCGATCCTCACTTCAAGACCTGCTAGGGTCGTAGCTGTTGTTAATGTGAATCTGCCGAGACCAAGGAATAGGCTTTCCCAGGATTTCACAAAACTAGTAGATCTTATATATGAGTATGTCAGCTAAAAAGCCATTAAGCCATTGATTGTTTTAGCGATAGATATATAGTAAGGATTCGTTGCATTAATTAGGTTTTCTTTCTATTGTGGGAGAGATCAGCCTTTTGCAACCCCTATAGGCCTTAGCCTAGCTACTAGCTTAGCTATTTTAACCCTATCTGCAACAAGCGCTACTTTATCAACGTCTTTATATGCTCCTGGAGCCTCCTCAGATACTATCCTTGCATCAACGGCCCTCACATATATTCCTCTCTTGCTTAGCTCGCTTATAACCTGACTTGCTGGGTAGCTCCTGACAGCTCCTGATCTGCTCATCCATCTCCCAGCCCCATGGGGTGCTGAGTAGAAGGTTCTTATACTCTCCGGTATACCTACCATAACGAAGCTTCCTGAGCCCATGCTACCTGGTATCAAAACGACCTGGCCTGTCTCCTGGTGCTCCTTAGGTATCTCTGGATGTCCCGGCGGGAATGCTCTTGTTGCTCCTTTTCTATGTACAATTACTTTTCTCCTCTTACCATCGATCTCGTACTCCTCTATCTTAGCTATATTATGGGCTACATCATATATTATCTGTAGATCGAGTTTATCGGGATCTGTGTGGAACACCTGTCTAAAGCTCTCTCTAACCCAGTGGGTTATCAGCTGTCTATTTGTGAATGCAAAGTTAGCAGCAGCCCCCATAGCCTGGAAGTAGTCCTGTGCCTCTTTAGTGTTGAAGGGAACAGATGCGAGCTCTCTATCAGGTGGGTTTACACCATATTTCTTCATAGCCCTCTCCATGATCATTAGATAGTCGCTTGCAACTTGGTGCCCAAGCCCTCTAGAGCCGCAGTGAGCCATAACAACTACTTGTCCCTCCTGCTCTATTCCCAACTTCTTAGCAATCGAAGGGTCAAAGATCTTATCCACCACCTGTACCTCGAGGAAGTGGTTTCCAGCACCGAGTGTTCCTAGCTGCTCTTTACCCCTATCCTTAGCAGTTTTAGAGACCTTGTCAGGGTTTGCCCAGTCTATAAACCCCCTTGACTCGATGTGATACTTATCATCAGCCCACCCAAACCCCCTCTGGATAGCCCAGTCAACACCCATACTCAGGATATTATTTATATCCTGCACAGATACCCTTATCTTACCCTCAGCACCAACCCCACTTGGAATATTCTCGAAAAGCGTGTCTACAAGCTCCTTAAGCTTGGGTCTCACATCTTTTTCCATAAGATTGGTTCTCATAAGGCGGACCCCGCAATTGATATCATAACCCACCCCCCCTGGCGATATTATTCCTTCCTCTACATCAAAGGCCGCTACACCTCCTATTGGGAAGCCATAGCCTTGGTGACCGTCTGGCATTATATATACCTTTCCCACTACACCTGGTAACGTAGCTACGTTAGCCCCTTGGACTAGTGTCATATCCTCTTTCATCTTCTTGATCAGGAATTCGTCCCCAAATACAATAACATCTGTCCTCATACCTGGCCTAGCGCCCTTGGGTATGATCCATGTATACTCGTCTGGACCTCTCTCAAGCCTTATGGACATATTTAGACACCTAATATTATATACGCATAGCTCCTTTTTATCTTTGAAGCTTCTATAGCATTCGGGATATTGGTAGCTGTTTGGGGCTGATCTAAAATATAATTCTAACCTGTCCTTAGATCTACACACCTCTCTTTAAAAGTCTTCAACGCCTTTTCAAGATCCTCTTTCGTGTCTATATCGAGAACCACGCCTGGATCCTGGGTCTCGATATAGGATATATATGCTTTATATCTCTCCATGAGAGCTCTAGCCCCAATATCACCTCTTAGGCTCATGATTTCTTTGGCGATTCTCGATGATATGAGGACTGGGTTGCCTCTCAAACCTCTATAGGTTGGAACCACCATTAGAGGTTTTCTCTCCATCCCATAGTATGTCTCTATGATCTTTTCCATAGTCTCTTTCGATACAAAGGGCTGGTCTCCGAGGATCACCATGAATGCCTCTATATCTTGTCTAAGGTTCTTAATACCCTCTATAAGGCTTGTGCTCATCCCTTCTCTATACCTTGGATTAACTATAATTTTTATTCCGATCATATCATCTATATATCTAGCTATATCCCCAGCCATGTGGCCTAGCACAACAACTATATCTCCAAATCCTACATTTAAGACCTTCTTAACAACGATTCTTATGATTTTCTCACCACAGATTTCTATAAGCTGCTTTGGAAAACCCATCCTCTTCGATTCACCTGCTGCAAGGATCACAGCACCTATCTTCTCATATATAGGCATATAGTTGTGCAGCCTCTAATAAATCCCTTCTCAGCTCTAAAATATGAGGATCTCCAAGATTTCCTCATAGTCTTTAAAGGAGATATCTCAGCATGATTAGGATCAATATATATATTGTTCCTCATTAAATCTTCTATGGTAAGCTTTCATGGTCTTGGACATCATGTTTATAACAGCATATCTAGGAATTAATGCTCTAATATGGGTTACCATGTATGGTATTGGAAGAGATAGAACAGCATATGAGAAGATCGATTCACGATCTGAGCCAAAGGGAACAAACATATATGGACTTCCAAGAGTCTCTATAGTGGTTCCCCTATATCTTGAAAGACCTGGCTCTATAATGAGGACTGCTATAAGTATTTCCAAGCAGAGATATCCTAGAGGACTTTTGGAGGTTGTGTTTGTAGTTGAGGAATCCGATACAGAGACTCTCTGGGGAGCTGAGACAGCTCAGAAATATCTTCTGGAAAATGGAATCAGAACCAACATATATATAGTAGGTGGTAGGAGAAGCTCTAAGGCCAGAGCTCTAAATGCGGTTCTGAAATTCCTTGAGGGAGAGATTATAGCTGTTTATGATGCTGACGATATATTAGAGGAGGATCAAGTTTCAGAGGCTGTGAAGCTAATGACTATTAGAGGTTACGATGCCGTTGGTGTGAGGGTATATAGATATGGCGAGAGCTTGCTCGGCAAACTAATATATATAGATACTGTTATATGGTATGATCTTATAATAAGCTTTTTAAGGAGATCAGGTTTCCACACACCACTAAGTGGTGAGGGGCTATATATCAGGAAAAAGATTCTCGAGGAAGTAGGAGGCTTTCCGGAAAAGCTTGCTGAGGACGCATATCTCTCCCTAATTCTCTTCGAGAAAGGCTATAGAATAGGGCTTCTAGACTCATATGTTGAGGAAGCTGCCCCGAAAACCATCTCAAGCCATCTCAGACAGAGGATTAGATGGTATAGGGGACATCTCGAGTGTATCACGAGGATCATCTTCCACAGTAGTGGTAAGAGACTCAGAACCTCTATAAGCTATATAAGCCCAATAATAGCAGTTGTATCTCTTTTAATATCGATCGCTACTATGATGACCACATCTACATACATAGCTAGGGGTGGAGGTCAGGGAGACATATATAGTGGCGGGCAGAGCAGTGGGACAGATCCTCCGAGATTCCAGATCCGCAGCCCGGTTGTAATAACACTAATAGCTATATTTATAGAGAGTGCGGCACCACTAGCAGTAGTTGCCCTTACAGTATTTAGCCATAGGGGATCGAGGGATTCTAGATCGCTACTCCCATATACAATTTTACTCCCACTATATTGGATCTTGATCTCGGTCTCAGCATTGCCTGCTATGGTTTCTAGAAACGTGGAGTGGTATAGGACTAGAAGGGCTTAAAGACTTTTAAACAATAACAGGTATTCTGGCTTTTCTCAAAAGATCTCTAAACGCCTCTAGATCTACTCCTGCTAACATAGAAGCCCTTCTAATATCCCCTTTCTCTATATAGTATTTCAAAGCCTCTTTTATTCTTGGCTCTTGTTTTTCTATGAATTCCCAGTCAGCCATCTCCCTCCTAATCCTTCTAGCCTCCTCCTCAAGCTCGGCCCATCTTCTAATTCTATGTTCTAGCTCCTCTTTGTCTACATATTTCCTGCTCAATTCTGTTCACCGCCTCTATTAGATCTCTTCGAGGGAATATATGTAGGGTATCCTCTTCATATTCCTTAAACACCTTGGATGAATCGTTGCACTCTGCGCTTAGCACGCCTTCTAGCTGTGCTGTAAGTAATATCTCGAGCGCTCTCCACACAATGACATCTCTATATTCGTCAAAAATATCTGTAGCCATGATAGCTCCCTTGTTCTCGGTTAACACGGTATATCCTTTTCTCCTCCCAATAACTATACATAGAGCTTCAGGAAGATCTACGGGGATCATATGTGAGATCCTTCTAGATCTAATTATAAGCGATCTAGCCTCTTCAACCTCGTCCTCTGATTCTGTGTAAAGCGATAGCTTTCCGGAGGCAAGCCCTCTAGCTACCCAGGTTATTGTTGTGCCGCTTTTGATTTCTCTCAGAACAGCCTCAGGAATAAATACAATATCGAAGACCCTAAAGATGATCTCCCTATTCCTATATCTAGCCCAATCTATTATGAAACATGTATCAGCAATAGCTATTCTGGGGCTAACCGACATTAGGAATCCTCGCCTTTATCCTGATCTCGTTGAATTCCTCCACACTAATACCTGCTATTCTGGAAGCCACATATAGATCTCCGGTTTCTATATAGTATTTCAAAGCCTCTTTTATTCTTGGCTCTTGTTTTTCTATGAATTCCCAGTCAGCCATCTCCCTCCTAATCCTTCTAGCCTCTTCAAGGTCTTCTCTCGATACTCTAGCCCTCATCACCACCACCTTCATAATAGATTTACTCTCCACCCAATTAGGAGATATAGCTAAAAGCCATATAGCATTGGAGCCCTTGTTTCACAATGCTAGCATCTAAGAGCTAATTCAATATCTCTTAGCTTTACACTGAAAGACCTGCCTTTTAAGGTGGAGGGATTAGAGACCACCTAGGATGCGGGTTTTTCATAGCCCCTATCTCTCATATCTTCATGTGTTCTCGCTTTAACATATTTTAAATCTATAGATTATTGAGAGAACGGCATTTTATTAGGCTTTAAGGTAATATTTCCTTAGTGAGGTAGCATGTCTAAAGATAATCCTGAGGTCAAGCTCCCTGTAATTAGATTTGAGGAGGAGATGTACGAGCTTGTTTCTACTGCTAAGCATCTTATAGATCAAGAGAAGGAGTTTGCTGTTGTCATGGTTATAAGATCCCAGGGATCATCTGCAGCCAAGGTCGGCGCAAAAGCAATTGTACTTTCCGACGGGAAGGTCATAGGGTGGCTTGGTGGTTGGTGTAGCGAGAATGCTGTGTTAACAGCTGCTCTAGAAGCCCTTGAAAAGGGCACCCCTAAAATAGTTAGGCTTGTTATGAGGGGTGAGGAGCTTAGGAAGATAGGCGAAGATGTAATAGAAGTTGGCACCCCATGTGGAGGTGAGGTTGACATCTATATCGAGCCTGTATATCCAAAGCCCCAGCTACTCTTGGTAGGAGACAACGAGGTTATCAGGGCTATCGCGAGAGTTGGCAAGATCCTTGGATATAAAATAGTGGTATACGATATGATGGCTACTAAGGAAAAATATCCCGAGGCAGATGTTATACTAAACTCGCTATCAGGGCTTGAGAAGATAAGGGTTGATAGACACACAATAGCGGTTCTAGCCACTATGGGCAAGACCTGGGTGGATGAGGAGATCTTGGAGAGGCTTTTAAAGACAGATATAGGATTAATAGAGCTTGTCTCCAGCTTTAGAAGAGCTCAGGAGATATTAAGGCTCCTAATTAAAAAGGGCTTCTCGACAGAGGATCTCAAGAGGATCAGAACACCAGCAGGAATAGATATAGGGGCAATATCTCCTGAAGAGATAGCTATAAGTATTTTGGCAGAGATAATAATGCTGAGAAGAGGAGGTAGTGGCAAGTCGATGAGAGAGGTTAAAGGAAACCCGCTCGAAGCCGTAGAGAGGGAACTTATCTCTTCCCCAATCCAAAAGGGGTGAGGATATTAAGAACCCATCTCCTGACATTCCATCGCATAGACTGCTTTGGTTAAATGATAAATTTAAATTCTATCAATTACATCTTATTGCTTGAGGAGAGGTGGAGAAGTTCTCAAAGACACTTAGGAGAACGGCTACGCTGGAAGGCTTGGCTAATAGGTTTGGCAGAGAATCTCTTAGAGAGATTGTTGAGGCTTATACAAGCATGCTCCAAGAGATGCTCGGCTATGCTCTAGAGCATAATGAATCGCAATCCACTCTTTATAGGTGCAATCAATATTGGCTTGAGATATCTATCCACAGATGGGAGGGACATGACGTTCCCCTCGACAGAGCCCCATGGGGTGTGGGCGAAGCTGTTGACTCCGCACCAAGGGCTAACTCCCTCACGGAATTAGAAATAATGAAATAAAATAATTAGAAATACCGTGGGGTGGGAAATGCTTTGCCAGAACTGCCGGTTATTAACCATAGAAAATTAACCCTGACTCCCCTTAAAGTACTTAAAGTAGATTCTTAGTTAGTTGTAATACCTATTATATACACTTTATAAGTATTAATGAGCAGCTAGTATTACAGTTTGATATGATATCCTCTAGCCATTTCAGGGCATATATATAAAAATTACTATATAGTAACTAGTTAATGTAGAGAGATTGGTGAAAGTATTAGGGTGGTTATTTGAAGCTGTACTCACATATTATCGGCGGATTCGGGCTTGCATCGCTTGCCAATTTACTATTCGGATCCGATCTATGGGCTCTTACCTATATATTTATATCATCCACACTAATTAACATAGTAATAGACATGGGACATAGAAAGCTCCCTAACGGTAGAATCGTTAGGAGCCCCTATACTCATGAGGCTCTTACCTGTATATTGATATCCCTATTCATTGGCTATATACTCTGGCTACTCTTGGAGCCGGTGTATGGGGTTTCACTATATCTCTCAATATATGCCTCAGCATTAATAGCTGTATCCCATTTATTTGGTGATCTGGTTACGAAGGGTGGGATCTATATAAACGTTGGCGGGGCTCTACACAGGATATCTATTTCAACTCTGAGCTATAGAGATCCTAAGCTTAATATGATGTTTATAACAATTCAGATAATACCTCTGGCACTAAATCTAATCACGATACAATATAATAGTATAACAGAGTATCCAAGTTATGTTATAATAGATAAGCTACTGTCAATATATGGAATTACCTCGAACTGACCCCCTTCTGAATGGCGAGACTTTTGGGTTGTAATGCTAATACCGTTTCCTCTATACTCTTTATCCCAAGGTTTATCCTAGGGGTTCTCTTTATTATCCTCTTTAATATTATATATAATGTGTTTTGTGTTGGTAAAATATATAGTTGTTACAGGTGGTGTGCTCAGTAGCCTGGGGAAGGGTATTGTTGTTGCGTCTATAGCTAATTTACTCGCGAGATCTGGGTATAATGTTACAGCGATTAAAATAGATCCTTACATAAATATCGATGCTGGAACCATGAATCCCTATGCACATGGAGAGGTCTTTGTCACAGATGATGGTGCTGAAACAGACCTCGATATAGGCCACTACGAGAGGTTCTTGGGGAAGTCCCTTTCAAGGGCTAACAACATAACTACAGGACAGATCTATCTATCTGTTATTGAGAAGGAGAGGAGAGGAGACTATCTTGGTGAGTGTGTGCAGGTGATACCACATGTGACAAACGAGATCAAGTCGAGGGTTAGAGAGGTCGCTAAAGCCCAGGGCGCCGATATAGCTGTAATAGAGATTGGGGGTACTGTAGGCGATATAGAGGGTCTCCCATTTATAGAGGCTATGAGGCAGATGAGGCTTGAAGAAGGCTTTAGCAATGTTCTCTATATCCACGTGGCCTTAGTTCCCTTCCTTAAGAGTGTTGGTGAGATCAAGACGAAACCCCTGCAACACTCTGTCCAGGAGCTTAGGAGGATAGGGGTTCAGCCTGATATAATAATTGCTAGGGGTGAGAAGCCGCTATCTGAGGAGGCTAGAAAGAAGATCTCGCTCTTTACAAATGTTCCAATAGACTTGATATTCAGCGATCCTGATGTAGATAACATATACAGAGTTCCATTGATCCTTCATAGCCAGGGGCTTACCAGGAAGATTTTAGAGAGGCTCGGTCTCAGCTATAGAGAGCCAGACTTATCGTCCTGGGAATCTTTTGTTGAAAAACTAGATAGAACCTCTAAAAGGGTTAAGATCTATATGGTCGGCAAGTACACAAAGGTGAGGGACAGCTATATAAGCATTGTAGAGGCTATTAAGCATGCATCTGCAGAGTTCATGGTGAGACCAGAGATCGAGTGGGTCGAGGCCACAGACATAGAGGCTGGTAGGATCAAGCTTGAAGATTATATAGAGGATAGGGCCGGGTACATAGTACTGCCTGGCTTTGGAAGGAGAGGGGCGGAGGGTAAGATAAGAATGTTGAGACTTCTGAGAGAAGGTAACCACCCAACTCTTGGGATATGCTTCGGCCTACAGCTAATGGCTGTAGAGATAGCCAGGAATGCTTTGGGTCTCGAAGGTGCTAACTCAACCGAGATAGACCCGACAACTCCCCATCCGGTTGTAGATCTTCTGGAGAGCCAGAAGAGGATAACGAGGCTAGGAGGCACTATGAGGCTAGGCTTAACCAGAACGAAACTCGTTAGAGGGACAATGGTATACAGCCTATACAATTCAGACGAGGTCTATGAGAGGCATAGACATAGGTACGAGGTAAATCCAAAATATGTTGACAAGCTAGAATCAGTAGGGTTCATAGTAAGTGGATATAGCGACGAAGGCTTCCCAGACTTTATGGAGTTGAAGGGGTATAGATTCTTTATAGGTACACAAGCACATCCAGAGTATAGAAGTAGACCTCTATCACCATCACCACTCTTCATAGGGCTTATAAGAGTGTTAGCTGGGTAGAAGGCGCTAAAGACTATCCGTCCCAGCCGTCTCTATATCTAGGCTTTTCAGAGTTTAAAAATAGATCGGCTGAAGAATTATCGAGACCTCATAGTTGCCACTAATTTAAGCCAAAGCTTAAATAAGAGTAGCAGACACCTAATGATGCTAAATGCATCAGTATTTGATTTGGATGGAACGGTTTTTAATGTTAAGAAAAGGCTAGATAGGTGTCTATCTGAGGGAGATGGTGGTGAATGTGCAGATCCTAACAGGGCTTTCAGAATACCCAGGGATAGATGTTCAAGATTTTGGGAATGTTATCTCTCTCCAAAATATATGCATCTAGACGAGCCCTACGATACTGTAGTGAGTAGGATAAGAGAGCTATATGAATCGGGCATCCACATATTTCTAATATCTGGGAGACTCGAGAAGAAGCAGATGGAGACCACAATAGATCAGCCAAGGCGATACCAAATACCATAATGGTATAAGACTAATGAGAGATCATGAAACAGGTTTAAGGCATGAGGAATTCAAGAGAATAGCGCTACTAGAGATCATTGATAAGGGATACAATATAGTTGAGCTCTGGGACGACAACCCCGAAGTAATAGAGGTTGCAAAGATAATGATTCCGAGAGCTAAAATTAGCATTTCAACACATTAGGTCTCACCTTAAAAACGATCTACTAGTTACTTCATCGATCATTATTAATACCTATTTACCCCCTCTAAGCCTTTGGACTATGTAGCTGGATAGCTCTGCTACGGGCTTAGCATAATCTATAGATCCTAGGGTAGGCCTGCTGGAATCCACACTAGATCAAATTTGCTTAGAATCTCCAATGCAATACCCCTGAGGGATCTAGGTGCATAGAGCTCCTCGGATACCCAAGCCTCCCCTCACCCCTCATAGGTTTCCGAGATCCGCTCCTGTAAGGTGATAAGAGGACACATTGAGACCGTGGGAAGTCCAAGAGCAAAAAACGCTCTTGGCGAACTGTGTCTGAAAGTCTTGTAGTTAAGGTCTCATCTCACCAGGGTGGGGGTCATAATATTTTGTCTAACAATAATTCTCTTCTATAGTATCGAGAGAGATGAGTTAAATAGTATGTCTAGATCGCGCGATGTCCGTGCCAGATAGCCTGGTAGGCCCTTCGACGTTAAATATGATCGGCTTATACCTGGTGGCTGTATAGTTATACTCGATGGCGCTGAAATCCCCTGTTACAAACCATATCCTATAGGGGGAGCTCTAGAGTTTGTTTTGCTCATGATATCATCGTAGGTTGCAAAACCAATTTCCAGGTTAACTTGAGATCCCACTATATATGAGTAGGACTCTCCACGATCTTGGGCGTATCTAACGAAGAGGACACCGCTTGAATTGCCTTGAGCTGATCCCAGCCCTCTCCCAGTGAGCCAAGTTACAACTGAAAGCCTCGCCCTTCAGGGTGGGGATGGTTTTAATAGCTTCCAGGTGTTTGTTTTAGAAAGGCTCTATGGCCTCTGGCGGTGAGGGTTTGCTAACCATCTCAATTGGAATGAGGGTTAGTCCCGAGCCTGGGGCTATAGAGCTCCTCAGGAGATACAACACAGCCCTAAACTATGTAATAAATAAGATCCTGAGACTGAATCTAAAGAAAATCGGGGAGGTTCATAGTGCTCTATATAGAGAACTCAGAGAATGGTTTGGACTCCCATCTAGGATAGCTATTGACAGCTATAGGGATGCCCTTGCAAATGCAAAGGCTTGGATAAGAAATCCTAAGAGGGGTAGGAAACCGAGGGTAAAGAAGCTGAGCATTCTACTGCACCAAGGACAGGGATATAGGGTTAAAGATGGATATGTGGAGATCATAGGAGGGATAAAGCTTAGGATCATCGGCTGGGACAGGGGATATGATGGCTATGAGAATGGAGAGGCTAGGCTAGTCTATAGAGGTGATAGGATGATTCTGTGGATATCCAAGAAGATACCCAAGCCACAGCCCCACCAGCCTAGGGATGTTATAGCTGTTGATGTTAATGAGAGGAAGATAGTATATGGAGATGATAAGATAAACAAGGAGAGGGACACCGAGATCGATGAAGCCCATAGATGGAAGAAGCTTGCCGAGGATCTCCAGAAGAGATACTCCTCAACTAAATATCTAGCATGGAGGAGGAGAAAAGCTATACTAAATAGAATAAGATCCTATCATAGGAAGGCTAGGGATATCCTGGAGGACTGGGCTAGGAAAACATCTCTTGAGATCGTGA
>JAVVGG010000036.1:0-12570 GCA_032249275.1 Desulfurococcales archaeon | reverse complement strand
CCCCGGACCGCCCGGTTATGAGCCGGGCGCTCTACCTGGCTGAGCTACGGGCCCTGTTGATTATATATCTTGAAGGCTTATAGCCTTTACAACTGAAGGCCTCCCCTTTAGGGCGGGGAGGAGCTCAGAGATTGGAGTCTCTTCCCATTATAAAGTAAAGATGGGTGTTTATAATCATCCAGGCCGGTTATTTTCAAGGGTTCTACAGCCATATATTCGAGCACAACTATGTGGAATATGATAATATGCTCTAAACTATGCAGAAGCTAGAGTCGAGGATTAGTTTTTAAGATGATAGGAGTTAGATGCTTATAATCTCCCTGGATATATAGTGTATTAGTGAGTGTCAATATGAGCGAGGAGACGGCTTTTATAGTGAGGATAGCTAATACAGATCTTCCGGGGAGTCTTTCTGTCCCCCTAGCTCTCTCGAGGATCAAGGGGATCGGCTATAATACTGCTCTAGCCATTTGTAAATCCCTCGGGATAGACCCTAAGATGAAGCTTGGGAGGCTTGATCAGGAAAGCATATCGAAGCTTGAGGCAGCTGTGAGGGATCTAGCTGCTCTGGGCTTCCCACCGTGGATGCTTAACAGGAGAAAGGATATGGAGACTGGAAGGGATATACATTTGATAGGCAGTGACCTATTATTCGCTGTTAGAGAGGATATCGAGAGGCTTAAGAGGACTAAGAGTTGGAGGGGTATAAGACATGCTCTAGGCCTCAAGGTCAGGGGCCAGAGAACAGCAACCACAGGCAGGACTGGAGTAACAGTTGGCGTTAGGAAGAAGAAGGAGCAGCAACAGCAGCAGAAGAAGTAGGTGGTGTTTATGGGAGATCCTAAGAAGCCTAGGAAGAAGTGGGAGAGACCGGGACATCCTTGGATCAAGGCCAGGCTTGAGGAGGAGATGAGGCTTATGGGAGAATATGGGTTGAGGAATAAGAGGGAGCTGTGGAGGGCCCAAACCCTTCTCAGAAAGATTAGGGCTAGGGCTAGATCGCTCCTAGCTCTTCCACCAGATGTTAGGGCTAAGGAGGAGGAGGCTCTAGTGAACAGGCTATATAAGATGGGGCTTCTTAAGAGCGCCACAGCATCTCTAGACGATATATTGAGCATATCTATAAGCGATGTTCTCGAGAGAAGGCTGCAGACAATCATATATAGAAAAGGGATTGCAAAGACTATCCATATGGCGAGACAGCTGGTGGTACACGGCCATATAGCAATAGCTGGGAGGAGAGTTACATCGCCAGGCTATCTAGTTTCAAGGGACGAGGAGGAGCTTATAGGGCTATACAGAGGAACACCTATTAAGAGCTAGGGGTGAGAAGTTGTCCCTGTCATCTAGAGAGCTTAGATGGGGTATAGCCCATATATATGCCTCGTTCAACAACACCCATGTACATATAACAGATCTCTCCGGAGCCGAGACAATAGCCAAGGGCTCTGGAGGGGTTATTGTCAAAGCTGATAGGGAGAAGCCATCACCATACGCAGCAATGATGGTTGCCTATAAGGTTGCCCAGGAGGCTATGGAGAAGGGATTCACAGCAATCCATATAAGGGTTAGAGCTCCAGGGGGGCACGGACCCAAAACACCTGGCCCAGGTGCACAGCCAGCTATAAGGGCTCTAGCTAGGGCTGGGTTTGTGATAGGTAGGATAGAGGATGTAACACCTATACCCCATGACACAACCAGAAGGCCTGGTGGTAGGAGGGGTAGGAGGGTCTAGGGGTCTGGGTTGGAGAGTAGGAGGGTTGAGGGAGCTGCAATAGAGGTCCTTAGAAGGGATGAGATATCCATCGAGCTCGTCGTAAAGGGGATCCCCCTCCCGGTTCTAAATGCTATCAGGAGGATAATGCAGCTCGAAGTTCCAACAGCGGCTGTAGAGGATGTTATATTCTATGAGAATAGCACCCCAATATATGATGAGATAATAGCCCATAGGCTTGCAATGCTCCCCATAGCCTCTGAAGAGGCTCTCAAGAAGCTAAGGTCTCCTGAAGAGTGCTCGGCATGCTTCGGAGAAACCTCTGGCGTTCCTCCAGAGGAGCTCTCAAAGATCTGCGAGGGCTGCTTCATGATAATGAGTTTCCAGGGCGAGGCTGCCTCCGAGCCTATATATGTATATGCTAAGGATCTAAAGACGGATGACCCAGATATAAGGCCCGTATACCCCGAGATACCGGTAACAGTTATAGGTCCTGGTCAGAGACTCTCCTTCGATGCCAGAATAAGGATTGGGAGAGGGGCTGAGCATATAAAGTGGAGCCCGGTCACAGTTGCAGGAACCAGATATGTTGCCAGCATAGCCACCGAGTCTCTACCTGTTGAAAGGGCTGGAGAGGCTGAAAAATGTGTTGAGATATGTCCTGTGAGGATTCTTAGCTTTAATAAGGATGAGAGGAGGATTGAAGTGAGCGACATATATAAATGCACCCTCTGTATGCAATGCGTCAAGAGATGCCCTCCAGAATCTATTAATGTAAAATATAGAGAAGATGAGTATATATTATTCTATGAATCAGCCGGCCAGCTAGGCGTGAAGACGATCTTGGTTATGGCTATTGATATCCTTATAAGTAAGCTAGATCACCTAATATCCCAGATAAAATCTATAAAGGGTGGCTAGGATGAGGAGAACAGGCCCCACAAACTATATGCTTAGGGTGACGATAGACGAGCTTAGAAAAGCTGCCTCTAGGAATAAGGCTCCCATATGGAAATATGTTGCCGAGATCCTCTCAAAGAGCTCCAGATCCAGGGTAGCTGTGAACCTTTCAAAGATATCGAGATATGCATTAGAGGGCGAGGTCATAGTGGTTCCAGGGAAGGTGCTTGGGGCGGGGATGCTTAATAAGAAGGTCACGATAGCTGCTGCGCACTTCTCAAAAGCAGCTATAGAGAAGATAGAGCGATCCGGTTCTAGGCATATACATATACTAGATCTTATAAAGGAAAATCCTAGGGGAAGTGGTGTGAGGGTGATTATATGAGCTCCACAAAATCCATTCTAGAGGAGGTCTCTAAAATAGCTGGTCAGAGCAGGACAGTTATTATAGATGCTCAGGACACGATCTTGGGTAGGATGTGCACGATCATAGCAAAGCTGTTGCTTAAGGGATACAGGGTTTATGTGATCAACGCGGAGAAAGCCGTGGTTTCTGGGGAGAGGAGAAGTGTTATAGAGGGATACAAGCTATTCCTCGAGGTCAGAACCCATAGAAACCCATATAAAAGGGGTATTAGAAGGCCTAGAACACCTATAAATATTATTAAGAGGACCGTGAGGGGTATGCTGCCCAAGGAGAATACAAAGGGCTTCGAGGCGCTGAGGAGGTTGAAGGTATATATAGGGGTTCCGGAGGAGCTCTCTAAACTCCCTAGAATAAGGATCCTCGATGCAAGCATCTCTAGACTAGCTGGTAAATATGTTTATCTAGCAGATATAGCTAGGGAGCTGGGGTGGAAAGGATGAGCTCGCAAGAGGAGAAGATAGTCATAGCCACTGGTAAGAGAAAGACAGCGATAGCCAGGGCTATAATCAGGAAGGGGAAGGGGCTTGTAAGGGTTAATGGCATCCCTGTAGAGCTGATCCCCATAGAGGTTGCAAGGCTAAAGATCATAGAACCCCTCCTCCTAGTTGGAGAGAAGATAAGAAATAGCGTTGACATAGATATAAAAGTATCTGGGGGAGGCTATGTGTCCCAGGCTGAGGCATGTAGGATGGCAATAGCTAGGGGGCTTGTCACCTTCTACAGCGATATCAAGGAGATCAGAGAGATCTTCAAGGAATACGATAGAATAATGCTATCTGGAGATCCTAGGAGAACAGAGCCTGAGAAGTGGATGAGATACTCGGCTAGGAGGTTTAGGCAGAAATCATATAGGTGATATTAATGATAATCCCTGTGAGATGCTTCACATGCGGATATCCAATAGCGAGGCACTGGGATGAGTTCTCGAGGAGGATCAGATCTGGTGAGGATCCTAAGAAAGTGCTCGACGACCTTGGGATTAAGAGATACTGCTGTAGGAGAATACTCCTAGCCCATGTGCCCATTGTAAACGATATTATATTCTATCCGAGGAAACTATAGGTGGTGTTTAGATGAGCGCTGGATATGAGGAGGGTGGAGGGTCTGAGGAGATCCAGAGAGAATCTGCGATGGCGTCTAAATACGCTACTGTAGAGCTACTCGTGCCAGTGGATCTATACCTATCATCCGGGGTTCATATAGGCACTTATTTCTCTAATAAACAGCTCGAGAAATTCGTCTACAGGGTGAGACCTGATGGTCTCTATATACTTGATGTTAGGAAGATAGATGAGAGGATAAGGATCGCAGGGAAGTTCCTAGCCTCCTTCGAACCCTCCGCAGTAGTTGCTGTCGGGGCTAGGCAATATAGCTTTAAACCTGTTGAGATGTTTGCAAAGCTCACAGGGAGCAAGGCTATACTTGGGAGATTCATGCCGGGGACATTTACAAACCCCCATCTCCCAGGATATATAGAGCCTGAGGTTGTCGTTATATCAGATCCCAGGGTGGATATACAGGCTCTCACAGAGGCGATAGAGATTGGGGTGCCTGTGGTGGCCTTTGTGAGCACAGATGCTAAGATCTCCGGTATTGATCTCGTGATACCTGGGAATAACAAGGGTAGGAAATCCCTAGCCCTGCTCTACTATCTATTAACCAGGCAGATTCTCAGGGAGAGGGGGCAGCTGGGGCCTAGTCAAGAGCTACCGGTACCCCTAGAGGAGTTCGAGGCTAAGGTGGTTGTTTGAAGAGGAGATACCCAGCTGTGGCTGGGTATTTCTACGAGGCTAGGAAGGAGGATCTCATTAGGAGGATTGAGTGGTGCTACCTACACCCGCTGGGAGTTGGAAAATTACCGATAAGAGGAGCCCAGAGGGATAGGAGTAAGAGGCTTTTCATAGCACCGCATGCAGGCTATATGTATAGCGGCCCAGTAGCGTCTCACACATATTATCACATCTCAGAGGCTGGAAACCCAGGTGTCTTCATAATAGCCGGCCCCAACCATAGCGGATTAGGATCTCTAGTAGCTACCGTTGTAGACTATGTGTGGGAGACACCTCTAGGAGAGGTTGAGATCGATAGCGAGCTTGCTAAGGCAATAGCCAGGAACAGCAGCTATCTAGACATAGACGATATACCTCACAAGAGTGAACACTCAATAGAGGTTCAGATACCTTTTCTACAGCATATCTTTGGAAACAACTTCAAGATAGTGCCTATAGCGATGGCAATGCAGACCATAGAGGTTGCTAGGGATATAGCTAATGCAATAGCAAAGGCTGTTGAGACATTGGGAAGGGATGTGATCTATATAGCCTCAACCGATTGGAATCACTACGAACCCCACGAGATATCTGTTAAAAAGGATCTTGGAGCCCTTTCATATGTTGAGAAGCTAGATGCAGAGGGTTTCTATAGATACATCGTTGAGAACTACGTATCGGCATGCGGCCCGGGCCCCACAATGGTGTTTATCTACTTAGCAAAGATCTGGGGGTATAGAGGAGCCAAAATACTTAAATACGCTACCTCAGGCGATGTCACAGGAGAAAAGTCATGGGTAGTTGGATATGCCTCTTCTATAGCCATCTAGACCATGGGATCTAACCTCCTCCCTGCCATTTAGAGCAACTTGCTTTTAGTATAAAGCATTATAGGCGAAGGATTCTGTCTCACAGATGTATTAATTAGTATCTCCACCCGTCTCATCAACTCTACTCAGCCCGTCGACCGCTCTTTGGAGGCTAGTTTCACCTGGGCGTGTAGACGATCTCGCCTGCTTTCTTCTCCCAGCAAATGATCATAGAGTTCGCTGTAAAAATCTATACCTCATAAGATGACATAGACTCCCAAAGGAAACAACATGAAGAAGCTTATAAATAGCAGATACAAATGAGCCTTCCAGGAAGTACTCCACCTTCCAGAAACCATTTCACATTTCATGCCGCCCAGACTCTGAGGGGCTATATGGAACCCAGTTGTGGTCAACATAGTTCACCACGATTTGATAAATGAAGCCACGAATTATGTGAATGGTGCGTAATCTCTATAACCCCTAATATAAATTAATAATTGGGGAGCGCTATTTAGCTCGTTAGAGATCGATAGAAGGAAGCTTAAACAGATAATATCATATCTCAAGACTTGGCAGGCTAGCGCAACTATATTGCTAAGTCTATATATACCACCTGGGAGACCTGTAGCAGATGTTCTTGAGGTTCTCAGGAGGGAGCTCTCTATAGCGCAGAATATAAAGCTTAAAAGGACTAGGGACGCTGTTGAGACAGCGTTGTCTATGGCTATTGATAGGCTATCAAAGATACCTAAGATCCCTGAGAAAGGCCTTGTGATCTTTGCAGGCATTGATCCAAATACAGGCGATGAGGTTTCATTCGTATTCTCTCCCCCAGACCCTGTCCCCCTCTACTACTATAGAACCGATAAGTGGTTCCATGTGGAGTTCTTAGAGCCTATGGTTGAAGAGTCAGAGGTATATGGGATTATATTGATAGAAAGGGATCAGGCTACTATAGCCCTTTTAAAGCCAAGCGGCTTCGTAATACTCGAGGAGATCGAGGACTACATACCGGGTAAACATTCGAAGGGCGGACAGAGCCAGAGGAGATTTGACAGGATTATAGAGCAGATGGTTGAGGACTTCTTTAAAAAGGTTGCAGAGAGGGCCTCGGGATACTTCATACCCCTGCTGAATGAGGGCAAGTTAAAGGGCATATTGATAGGGGGGCCTGGATATGCTAAGATAGACTTTATAAGGGGCGACTATCTAGATTATAGACTTAAGCAGCTAATAATCGGCGAGCCATACGATGTATCATATCAAGGAGAGCCAGGGGTTAGGGAGATTGTTATGAAGGCCTCCAACGTTATAAAGGGTCAGAGATATGTTGAGGCTGTAAATGCTATAGAGGAGTTCAAGCTCCACCTAGCCAAGGACGATGGCCTAGCCCTCTATGGTCTTAACGAGATCAGAAAAGCCCTTGAGATGGGGGCTGTGAGGAAGCTCGTGATCTTAGAGGAGCTTGAGAACTCTGAGGAGCTTGAGAAGCTTGCAGAGAGCAAAGGAGCGGAGATCCACTATATAAGCAGCTCTCTCCCAGAGGGTGAGTGGATAAAGAAAACCTTTGGAGGGGCTGTGGCTGTACTGAGGTATAGAATTGAGTAGCTATAGTATTATAGTATTATCCTCTCCCTCTCAATATCCTTTCTATTCAAGCCGAAAACCTCAGTTCTAATCCTTATCCCCCCGAAAAGCTCTGCCTCATCTATTTCAAGGGCTACTGCAGATGCTATCCTACCTATCGAATCTGCCTTCATTATTCCAGAGCCCGATGTGCCTGCAGCAACCATTATATTCCCTACCTTGAATATCACGGGCTGACCATCTATTGGGTTCATATCGTAGTGCCCAGCCCACATGGTGTTTGGCGATGCTCCTGTGAACTGGGGTAGGTATTTGGATAGCACTGGGTATATTGAGTATCTATAGAAGCTCTCCTCAGGCTTGGGATCCTCTTCCAAAGCATATGGCCTTCCAAGATCGTCTGACAATCCAACCCAGAAGCTTCTCTCTCTAACCTCAGGCTTTATATAGACCCTTCTTGGAAG
Source organism: Desulfurococcales archaeon (assembly GCA_032249275.1). Lineage (GTDB taxonomy): Archaea > Thermoproteota > Thermoprotei_A > Sulfolobales > AG1 > AG1. The sequence goes on along the minus strand of JAVVGG010000036.1, from coordinate 4,897 downwards.
TATTGTGAATGGGATCACACCTAGATCGTTATAGCCCTTGGTATGTAGTAATGCTGATAGCTCATCTGTATTGGCCCTTATAACAAAGATCTGCCTCTTCTTAGGATTAACTATTGGATCGATCCCTATTGGCTCTAAAAGCCTCCTAGTCCATGCACCAGCTGCGACGACAATGTTTCTAGCCTCTATATATCCTGAATCTGTTTCAACACCCTTAGCCTCTATATCCTGCCATGCGAAGGGCTCCCCAGGTATGTCTAGAGGCTTCTTAGGGCCTAGGACAATTCTCTTAACATATGTGTTATAGATAGCCTCTCCCCCAAGAGATTTGAAGGATACCTCATAGAATCTCACGAGGGAATCAGGATCTAGTGTACCCGCCCTCGGAACATATATCCCGGCCTCTATATCAGGGATCCCCATAGCCCTTGCCTCCTCATCCCTCGATACATCAACTTTAAAGCCCTGTCTCTTCAACTCCTCCCTCTCCACAATACTGTAGCTACCGCCAAGCTTCTCAGCAGCATCTAAGGCTGGTTTAAGCCTCTCAAACTCCTCGCTATCTACGAGGAATAGGTATCCAAGATATCTCATCCCAAGATCCCATCCAAGAGATCTTTCAACATACTCGTAGAACTCAACCGAGCTCTTGGTGATGAGAACATTGATCTTGGAGCTGAAGAAGACCCTGAACATGGCAGCTGATTTCGAGGTATCCCCCATACCAGGGCCTGGGTTTTTATCCACGACAACAACACTGGATTTGGGGTTAGCCTTCTTTATATAGTAAGCTGTGGAAAGACCAACAACACCTGCACCTATAATCAGATAGTCTATTCCCGGCGATTTCCTCCCCCATATAGGATTAGCATAGCATATACTTAAACCATGATCACTAGAGGGATAGGGACTCTAGCGATCTTAGCTTGGAAGAGCTAGGAGATCTGACAGCGCATCTATAGTTACAAAGCTATATGGGTTTTATCTCCTTACCCTTATCTATATATACAAGCCCCTCCGATATCATAGCCTCGATCAAGATCTTCTCCTTCGCGGATAGAGTATTCATATCCTCGACCTTGATGGGCATTCTCGAGACCAGCGATTCGTAGAACTGTTTATCAACCACGAAGTCCCCTACTATAACCACCTCCCCTCTATCTACATAGTATTCTAAGCTCCCCATCTGCTTCGAAGCCTCCTTGCGGGCTTCTGCTATGGTCATCAGCTTCTCCTGAGATAGCTTTTCCAGAAACTGATCCCTTTGTCTCTGTTGCTTCCCAGATGCCTGGGTCTGGAGAGCCTTTATAAATACCCTTAGCTCTGACATTTCTTTCTCTAGCTTTGATAGGTTCTCCAGAGCGTCTTCAAGGGTTTTCTCTAGCTCGGCGATCCTCTCCTTGAGCTCGCTAATCTCCTTCGACAGATCTCCTACACTATGTGTATGTATATCCTCTGCGCCTTCTCGCATCGCCTCCATCTTAGCATGACTCCTCGCTATATAGCCCTTGCTGGTTCTTACAACAAGCCCTCTCTCTCTCAGCCTTAGCAGTGCATATCTAACCGTTACTATGCTGAATCCGAGTCCATCAGCTATCTCCCTAGGCTTTGAATATGGGTGCCTCTGGAGATAGCTTAGCACCAGCTTGTCTATATTGCTGCTCAACCCATTACATACCCTTCTAACTTATCTATATCTAAGGGTGGATTTAACTGGATGCCTCCTCTAATCCTGCCTCGCCTCTCTTCCTCGGGAGAACACTGATCTCTCCCAGCCCTATCCCCCTGCCCCTTCCTATTCCGAGGTAGTTTGCTAGAGCGAGGGATCTCTCCATGGCTTTCCTAGTAGCCTTGTGATGAATATTCATCTCGACATATCCTGTAAAGCCTCTGGCCTTTCTAATCCTCCCGCTGGAGTCTCTCCCTATCATAACTGTTACAGGCCTTATCCTATGCCCTATAATCTCCGTGAGCGCCGTCCCCATAACAGCGATTCGATATGAATATATGTCATCCTTGTCGTTTGGCCTAGACAGCCTAAGGCTCTCGGGAGCTATCCTATTCCACAGCCTTAGCGCGTAGCTAAATAAGATCCCCGGTATAGGCAGTGTAGCCGTCCCCACCCTAATCTTAGAATATCTATCCATGATGCTCTTAACAGGTGGTATCATTACCTTGGGGGATAACACTGCTGGAGTTACGAATCTCAGTAACACTCCCCCAGATAGATCTAGATATAGGCTCGCCAGATCCCCCACCACCTCAACACTCTCAACAACAACATCGAAAACTCCGTAGGGGGTGTTGATCACGCCACCGGAGAAGCCAACTATATCGTCTAGATCATCTTTGGAAACATAGGCAGAGACCCTGGAAAAAAGTCTAGAACCTCCGCGAACATGTAGCACATTGTCGCCAGATCCAACCCTGTATAGTCTCCTTCCATTCTCTCCATATAGGCAGGATATGAAGATAGGCTTATACTGATCCCTGGAAGAGCTGAGAGCTCTGAGGGGGGTGAAGAGGGCCCCAGAATCTATCATGTACTTCACAACCTTAGAGCTGAGGGGTGGGAGTATAGAGTCTCTAACAACCCTCAAACCAAGATTAACTCTTACAAGAACACCACTACCAACAGGCCACGGAGATCTCCTCCCAGCATCGACCCCTGTGCTCAGAGCCAACCTCCTCTACATATTTTAACCACGAGCATCTAAATATCCCTAGATCCATGATATATAGCCCCAAAATAAATAGGAAGAACAACTGAGAAACCAGGAAGAGGGTATTAATAGCTTGACGATACCAGCTGCTGTGGATCTCATACATGTTTATAAGGGTCGTTATATTTCTCTATAGACCCCTGAATTTGAGTGGGCTCTTATGAATATCTAGATTCCAGAGTGCGGGAAATCCTTATAGTCACTAACCAGGTGCTTCTATTAAGACGGAGCTGTGAGCTAAGGTCTCCCTAAGTGGGCAGAATATGGCGATATTGATCCCGAGGAAAAGGGATCGAGAGGGCTATATATAGAATCATAAGATGAGGACTTTAATAAAATAATGCCAGCCCGATGAAACTTAAACTTTATTCGATATCTGCGAGACATTGAACAATAACTTGAGCTTGAATTCGCGAATGTCTTCTAGAGATTTCAGGCAACTTCTGGAGATACCCATTATATGGGCGTATAAAATGCACCAAAAAACTTATAGATAAAAAACTAGAGATGGGATAAGTAGAAGCCGAATATTATTAGGAAGCTCAGAAGGATTTCTCAGCATAAGTCATCTATATAGCGCTTTCACACAGAGATCCTTAGGAAGCATATTGTATAGTGTTTCATCATAAGCAGAAACTCCATAGGAATAGAAGTAAGCCTTATGCTAGTACTCCCCCTCCCATGGTGAAGCTTAAAAGGCTTCTCGATGAGAACCCCAACGAATATACTATGGCTGATATAGAGGAGATGAACAGCAGGCTGATCTGATAGAGAAGGAGAGTTGAGAGACAAATAGAAGAGATCTATTAGAATATGCTTCGAAACTGAGGTTCTATGCGATGGTAGCAAAGATTGTTTTCATATATCCAAAGCTGCTGAAAGACTCTAGCCAGCGGAGAAGTTAGAACGATAAGGGATCTTCTAACCAATGGTTTATCGGTTGTTGATTATTTTTTCTTTTAATTCATAGAGAATGATTCAAGGGGTTCATAGATTTTCTGCATATAAAGCTTCCGCATGGAGAGGGGATCAGTCTTCAAGAACCCCTATGCTGGCTAGGAAGTCCACATATTCTCTATCTCTCAGTAGCTTCTCATAAGCATCTGTGAGATCTTTACTCCCTATTACATAGTCGCCTAGATATCTAATCGAGAATCTGACTGCATCTACAGAATATTCTTCATCTAGATATCCCTTGGCAATCATCTCTAGGATCTCTAGTGGTGTTGGGATCAGCTTCCAGAGTTTCCTAGCATTTTTATGTTCTACCAGATCTAGGATCTCTTTATATTTCACATAGCCGTCCGCAACAATTACCCTTACATTGGGGATCTTTGGAAAGATCTTCTTCGCAGGCTTGAAGAACTCTATCCATGGTCTAGGATCTATTCTCCCGCTGATGCTAATCCTAGCCCTTATCAATAGAGCAGCAAGCCTATAGGCATTCGTTTCCAGAGATCTTGGGTCTACATCTTCTTCGTAGCATGCTACCTCTTTATGGGGCATTTCGATAGCCAGTCTCGGGATCTCCTTGATAACGGGCCACCAGATCCTGGCAAGTGATGCGTTGAAGTACTTCAGCGATATATCCATTAGATCCTCATCGACGGCGCCAACCCCTTTATATATGAGATCCCTACATAGCCCCTTGGGGAGGGGAAGGGCTATGCTGCTATAGCTAGATAGAAGCTCCCCAAGCTCTTCCCCAAGCTTTCCAACAGCCTCCTCGATCCTTGGAATGCCTATTATCAGCTCAGCCATGCTTTCTAATAATAGCATATTATGTGAAGGGTTTAAAACATTACCTATATATGGGGGATCATCTCTTTATAGCCTCAAAGACTAACGATCATATACACCTCTCTCGAGCTTTAAGATGGTTATAGAATATCCACAGCTTGACGATCACTTTCTAAGCACTTCCCCAGCCGTGTTAAGCACAATAGCTAGTATGATAAATAGTGATGCTGTGAGATAGAATATTAATTGATATGCAAAGTGGGATGGTACTTGAATCGATATAGGGGGCTTGTTAATAGAAGTAACGTGTCCTTGAACTGATCCATTATTGTGCCTGCTACAGCAGGTCCCCAGGCCGAGCCGAGGTTTCTGAACACTGTGTTCAGCCCTGCTGCCGTCCCAAGACTTGATCTTTCTACGGAGAATATTACTAT
>JAVVGG010000035.1:0-13120 GCA_032249275.1 Desulfurococcales archaeon | reverse complement strand
GGAGGCTTGGCATATCAACATGGATATACTATTACGAGAAATATCTAGATGCTATATATAAAAGGGATGAGAGGCTAAGACACCTATATATAACAGCAATTAGATTCCTGGCTGATGAGCTGTATAGAAGAGGTGTTAGAAAGCTATACATAGGATATCCAATAATGCTCTCACAGGATAATGGCAATGAGTATAACACTAACATATGGTGGTTTAGAAAGATAGTTCTTTGGATTGTGGATATATTCATGGAGTATGGCATAGAGGTGGAGATAGTCTCTGAGGACTACACAAGCAAGGAGTGCTCGATATGTGGAAACAAACATAAGAATGGGAGGATATATAGAGGGCTATACGAATGCAAGAAAACTGGGAAGAAGATAAACGCAGATATAAATGCTGCTCTAAACATAGCGAGAAGACTGGGACACAGGATAAGGATAGCGAGGAAGATAGAAAGCTACTCGATAACACATAATGGAATAAGACCATTAAACCCTCGCCAGAGGGCTAACACCTAAGACCCCAGCATAGAAACCCCGCCCCTTTAGGGCGAGGAGGGTGTCATATCTGTCATCTGGGGGGCAGACGGGGTGGCCAGAGACCCCCCTAGGAGCCCATCATCCTGGGCTCCAAAAAATCAAAACCCTAGGAGGCTTGTAAATCCCCATCCCCGCCATAAATGGCGAGGCTTTCAGTTGTAATTATGCTAGAGATCTCAGCGAAATATCTTCTATAAATTGAAAAGGGAGAGGGTAGGCCATAGATCTTAGGCCACACTAAAATAACTGACATAACCTAATTTTAGATCTCTCTAACAGCTGAAATTTCCACTATCTTAAGATCCCTCTTAATGCTGAATCTTCTTAAGAGACCTGGATACGATCTCAAATCCAAAATGCTTGTGAGCTGGAGTTCGGCCTTCATCGTGACTAATAGTCACTCGGCTTCATCACTCCTCTTTACTCCCCATGCCGTCTACGGGAGCTGAACCACTCCCTTCAAGGACATGGGGAGTTTCATTGGGTGCCCTCCTCCACCTCACAACTGCTCATAGACTTCATAGTAGCACCCTCCAATTAAATGATAACAGAAAAGCTTATAAATTTCTCCGTAACTAATAACATATGAGTAAGCTTATTGGTTCTAAGGAAGCACTTGAAAACTTCCAATTTGTTACAATAAACGGGAAAATAGAGTTTGATGAGTTGGATAAGGTAGCTAGAATTGCTTACTCTTACTCAAAGGCTGTCAAGGCTGGGATCAACTTAGCTTTAAAAGGAGTTTCACTAAACGATGCTATTAAGGACTTGTATAATATTATCCCTTATGCATTCTATGCCGAAACTGCTTATAAACAAGCCTTAGCATTGGTTGAGAATAACGGTAATAAGATTGAGATTAGAAAGAAGTGGATCGCTTGTAGGGGAAATAAAAGTGATGGGGGCAATAGGGGAATTAAGTTCCATGTTTTGGAAGACCACGTTGAAGTTAAGGTTAAAGACCCGTGGGGTAAGTGGGATCACGGGAAGGCGTACTTCGGTAAAAAGTACTTACCATTACTTTCTGAGCTAGAGGAGTTATCTCGAAGGAAGGAGGAGGGTTATGGTGCAGTAATTAGTTTCAAGCATTACCCTATGATTCACCTTCAAATCCCACTCTGGCTTTATTTAAAGCACTTCTCTTCACCAAAACCTAATGGCTACGGTTTGTTTGCTGGTTTTGATTTGAATAGTGATAGGTTGAACGTTGTTGTAATTAACAAGGAGGGTGAAATTATTACTACTAAAACGTGGTGGTATTCAGATGTTACTAGACCAGGTTTTCCTAAAGGGAAAGCTATGGCTTTGCGTTTGGATGCTCTTTCAGAGGCCCTCAGTTTCCTATCAAGGATTGGCGTTGATTACGTAGTATTTGAGGACTTATTCCTAGTTAAGAGGAGGAAGTTCACCACAAGTAAGAGCGGTAATAGGAAGGTAACGCGTTTTGCCAAGAAGCAATTGTTAGTCCACGGTGTTATTAAGGCGTTAAGGTTGGGTTTTAACGTCATTTTAGTTAACCCTAAGGGTACTACTAATTCAGAAGACCACGAGAAGGTTATGAGGGAGAAGGGTTTTGATAGGCATACAGCCTCAGCTTACTTAATAGCATTAAGGGGATTAGAAGTGATTAAAAATAACGAGTAGTTACGTAAAAATGTTACAGACCCGCCTTTCGAAGGGTGGGGTGGATATTGAAAGAAGATGTTAGATGGCGTATGAAATATTAATCCCAAAATTGTTATTATATATTAGGGATGATAGATGAGGAGAAGAAGATCTATATTTGATATATTTGATGAGCTTATAAGGGAGCTGGATAGGGAGTTGTTCGATGAGTTATCAGATTTACAGAGAAGGCTTATGTCAGAGATGAGGGAGCTATCTGAGGAGCTGGATAGGCAGGGTGGGCCTAGGCATTTTGTATATGGCTTTAGAATAACGATAGGGCCTGACGGTGTTCCAAGGGTTGAGAAGTTTGGGAATGTTAGGAGACAGCCTATCAGAGAGGGTACACAGATCAGGGAGCTCAGATATTCTGAAGAGCTAGAACCCCTCGTAGATATCTACGAAGACTCAGAGTCTATAACTGTTATAGCTGAGATGCCTGGGGTAGAGAAGGACAAGATCAAGGTAAGGGCTATTGGCAGAAAACTTGTGATCGAGGCTAGAGATGGGAGGAAATACTACAAGGAGGTAGAGCTCCCAGCAGAGGTCGATATAGATAGTGCTAAGGCCAACTATAAAAACGGCGTTCTAGAGGTAAAGCTGAAGAAGCTGAGAAAGGAAGAGATTGGGAAAGAGATCAAAATAGAGTAGCGTATCTCTAGCGAGAGTTCGACCTTCATTGTGATTGTTGATCACTCGGTCTCATCACTCCTCTTTACTCCCCATGCCGTCTACGGGAGCTGAACCACTCCCTTCAAGGACATGGGGAGTTTCATTGGGTGCCCTCCTCCACCTCACAACTGCTCATCGACTTCATAGTGGCACCCTCCGATTAATCTTTGTAAGTAAAGCTTATAAATCTCGACTAGGCATACAGCCACAGCCTACTTAATAGCATTAAGGAGATTAGAAGTAATTAAAAATAACAAGTAATTACATAAAAATGTTACAGACTCTTTTCGAGATAGGTGGAGGATGCTTCAGCTATAGAGTGTTATAGTTTATTAGATGAATGGCGATCGCCATTCCATTTATCAGGTTTAGAGGATGGAAGGGTTGATCTAGATCAGTATTATGTTATCTCTTTGAATCCTTTTGAAGTCTTTTAGATTTATTAGTAGTGCTGCTGCATATGCATTATAGTAAGGGGATCCTTTTCTTGAGAAAATCGTTACTACCCTTGATCCGTGGTTTAGTTTATAGCCTTCCCATACAGCTTCATGGCCTCTTATAACTGTTTTTAATCCCGTTTTTCTCAGAAATATCTCTGTTATTTTCTCCCCCCATAGATAGCCTGCCCCCCTTGGTGATGGTGTATATTCTATATCTGGATCTTCTATTGGATCGTTCCAAAGAATCTCTTCTAATGTTCTCTCGCTCTCCTCAGCATTTAATATGCATTTCACATCCTCCCAGCAATCTATTGTTGAGAATACAGGTACTCCGCCGTGGAGGAAAACAGCTGTACCTCTATATACTGCGGCATAGGGTAGGAGATCGAAGATCTTTTTTGAGAGGTCATACAGCCTTCTCCACTGCGATCCGAACCTCCATCTAAGAGCATCTGGATAGTCATGTGGATATACTGGGAGGCTCTCCGGAGGCTCATGATTACCTCTAAGCGTTATTACCCTCTCGCCATATAGGGTTTTCAGCTTTGATATGAAGAGCAGTGTTTCCAGCTGCTTATCCCCCCTATCAACATAGTCGCCCAAGAAGATCAATAGTGTGTCTTCTCTCAAAACCCTCTCAAGGTCTATGTGCTCTAGAATCGAAACCAGAGTATCTAGATCACCGTGTATATCCCCTATCACAACAGCCCTGCCATATTTTCTTACATCTATATCCACAACCCCTCTGGGCCTATCCCTAGATAGCCACTCCCTCTCAAGGATCTCCCTATACTCTTCCAGAACCTCGGAGACCCGCTCAGCCTCTCTAGATCTTCCCAATACATCTTCCAAGGCCTTTCTTATCGCGCCGCTCACCATAGCATTCGCCAATAATAATTACTATGCCGGCATATCTAGCTGAAGAACAGAAAACTACAATCGAGCCGGCAGTCTCAGATATGTTAGCAGGCTTCTTATTTTAATCTAACTCCTTTATAAACTGGATAAGTATCAGAATCAATAGAAGATAAGCGATCTATTATAAGATCGAAAACAAAGAAGTCAGCCCTCACACGGCTCTTCACCACTCAGAACCGAAGTCGCTCATCATACCATTCTAATATTTGTTAGCGCAGTATATAGGTGGGAATTGATTTCGAGATAGCTAGGAGGGGTTGTGCTAGATGTGGCAGAGCGGCTTCCTACTTGTTAAGAGCTTCTGGTGAGCCTCTCTGTAATAGGTGTTTTGAAAGGGCTGTTGTGAAGGCGATTAGAAGGGCTATTGGTGGATATGGTGTTCTAAATCCAGGGGATCAGCTATTGGTTGTGGAGCCTCTTAAGATGCCCCCATGGCTTTGGGTTTCCATAAGGTATCTTGCTAGGAGTCTTAGGAGTCATAGGAATAGGATAGCTCTTCTCTCATATAAGGAACGTAGAGAGGATCTTGTTAAGATGGATGAGATATATAGGGCGGATATCTATATTGATAGAAAATATATAGTAGATCTATGCAAAAGCCTTGGAGACCCTATAAGGGTTGTAGGGTGTCTATTAAAGGCTGAATATATGTTGGGCTTCATAGCTAGCAAGACCCACGGCATCAAGGTGGTCGCCCTTATGAGACCAAGGGATCTATGTTCCCTAATAGGGTTTCTAGGTATTGCTTATATGGATTTCGAGCTCGCCGTGGAATCTCTGCCAATCCGGGTATCAGGCGGTGTAACAGCTATAAATCCTATTTACAATATATCCTCTATAGATCTTAGTGCACTAGCATTTCTATTCAATATATATGACAGCAATGAGGATATAGTTCTAGATTTGGATCAGATGGTCATACCAGGGGTTGAAGAGCTCACCAAGATCTATAGTCATTCACCAGAGATCATGTACAGCTCTTCCGAGACCATAAGAAAGATCCTCAGCAGTACTGAGAGGAGGTGCTCTATATGTGGTGCTCCTATAAGCTCGGGAGATCTGTGTTCGATGTGCAGCTATCTATATCCTCCTCTTAAGCATCTCCCTAACACTAGAGGCTAGGTTTATACATCCAACCCCCTTCTCTAAAAGCCCCTTCCTTATCAGAGAATCGATGATTTTAAGAGGATCCTCTAGTTTGTATAGAAGCCTTAACTCCTTCACAGCGAGGATCTCACCTACAGATATGTTTTTCTTAAAATACTCAAACACAATCCTCTCCTGGGGATCTAGCTCTTCAATAATCTTACTAAGAGGATTGCTATCCATGTTCTTCACCGAAATAGTATTAAATATTTGCATTATAAGTCTAGCTATTAGATATAATAGAAAAATCTATACTCTGAACACCCACTCGAGGACAGATTTAAAAGCTTTATAGCTAAACTTTTTAATGATATAAAATGGGGGTGCAAATCATGCCTGAGATAGACGAGAAAGATCTAAAAATACTGGAGGTGTTGCAGGAAGAGGGAAACATAACTTTCGTAGAGCTGGGGAAGAGACTTAATATGAGCCCCTCAACAGCATATATAAGGGTTAGGAGGCTCAAGCAGATGGGGCTTATAAAGAAGGTCGTGTCAATTATAGACTATCAGAGGTTGGGCTTCAAGGTGAGAGCGTTTATATTTATCAAAATAGATCCTAAGAAGCTCGAAGCGGTTGCAAGGGAGCTCGCCAATATAGAGAACATCCTCCAAATCCAGGACATAACTGGTGAGCCATCCCTCCTAGCCCTGGTGATTGCTAGGGATAACGAGCATCTAGCACAGATCCTTGATCAGATAGGCAAGATAGATGGTGTGGTTTCCACAAACACCATGATAGCTCTTAGAACCCTTAAGGAGAGCTATAGGGTTAAGCTAACATAGATCTAGGATCTAGCTATTTAATCTCAAACTTGATCCTCTCATAGCCTGGCGAGATATCGCCTTTAGAGCCTTTCACAACCACTATATTTTCTATAATATCAACTGATCCCCCTAACATCGCTTCATATATTTTTGCGCCTCTAGGAAAGATCCAATATGCTGTGTAATCATATCCAAACTCCTCCCGCTCATACTTATTCTCATATATATTGATCCCCTTCTTTAATCTTGATCTAATCTCTATTATAAACAATATGTAAGCCCTGCTAGGTTCTCCCCTTAACCCTATATCTGTTAGTAAAACCTCGGCACTAGCTTTCTCCCCATTAATTAATATCTCTTCCTCGTCTAGGAAGCTCTGCATATTGTTTGTGACAAGCTCCAACTCTCTCTTGAGAAGATTTTCATCGCCTAGGATCCTCTTATAATAGCCAGCCGGGTCTATATAGTCGAATATAAGAACATATTTTATACCGTCTAAAGAGACATTAAAGAAGGCCGATGCATATACCGGACTAACCATTTTAGATACTATCTCTAGCTCTTCCTCACCCATATGTCCAGCACCACCTGGTATCTCCTAGGGCCCACGCTCCTCACAACCCTCTTACCCTCGACTCTATATTCTATCACAGATTCTATTCTATCGAGGCTATCCCCATATATATTCTCCGCTTTTTCGAGGGCCTCCCTCTTATTCATAGCCTCTATAAAGTCATATGCATGTATATATCCAGAGCTCTTTATAGCCTCCACAGCTTTTGGAAGCGCTCTAAGCGCTAGCTCTGGGAGGGGCATTAAAACCCTATCAGCTTCTCCCCTATAGGCGTTGATAGCCTCAAGAGCATCTCCATGGATCGGGATCACTATATTCTCCACATTATTAAGCTTGACATTTTCTACCATCAATCTATATGCATCTTCATTAAGGTCTATCGATATAACCTTAGAGGGCTTAGCATGTCTAGCTATAATTATTGAGAAGAGCCCTGCACCAGCGAACATATTTATTATAAACTCCCCTGGCCTAACCATCCTCGAGATCCTTATATGCTCATAGCTCAGCCTCGGAGATATATAGACCCTAGCTATATCAACCTTGAAGAAACACCCATGTTCTCTATATATAGTCTCACTCCTCTTCTCACCGGCAAGCCATACAAGCTCTCTAAGCCTATATACACCTTCGACAGGGGATACAGAGGCCCACACAGATCTAAGCCATTTAAGTCTCTTAAGAAGCTCCTGGGCAAGGGGTACAAGATCCTCTATCTCTAGATCAAATGGCTTTTTTATAACAGCTATATCCCCTATAAAGTCAATGCCTCCCCACACCTTATCCCCCTTTTCAGGGCCTAGAATCTCTCTAGCTATTTCTCTCAAGAGCTTAGGCATATCTATGATCCCTAGGAGGTTCCAAGCTTCCTCTCAAGATCAGCTATTCTCTCTATAAGCACCCTTCTAGATCTTACATCGGCTAGAAGAGCCTCTAGATCCTCAAGGGCTCTCCTCATAACATCAACCTTATGCCTAAACCCTGGAACAAGGGAGTCTGGATAGTCTAGGTATCTGAGACGAGAATATATATCTTCTATCAGCTTCACGATCCAGGAAGACTCATCCACCCTCCAACTTGCTAAGAGGGAGATTGCCTGTCTTCTAAGCTCTCCAGTCAGATCCTCAATAGCTATTAACCTGGCCTCTGGAGGTATCTTTTCACCGCATAGCCCGATAGATCCTCCTATGTCCCCACTCACAACAATATAGAGGTAGACTGATTCGCAGAATTCTGCGAAGGCCTGTAATGGTGCACCATATCTAGTTAAATCCCTATCCCTCTCAGGAACATTTAGAAGCTTTTCAACTAGTGTAGCACATCTATAGATCTCTTCGCGAGCCCTCTGAAGATCTGCTGCATTTATATACGTCACAGTCCTTCCCGAGCATCTTATCAGCTCCCTAGATATCTGGAGGATCTCCTCTCTCAACGAATCCCTACGATCTAGCTCCGCTGATATTCTATCGATCTCCTCGAAGATCTTTCTGCTTATATCGCTGCTCATATATATACCCAGATATCCATCTCGATAGGAGGTATATGAGCAGCGATACCCCATATAGCTAAGGGGTTTTAGCTATAGATGGATCTTTAAAGGGTCTCTATCTATTGGCTCCCCTATATACGATCTTCCCATCTACTATTGTATATAGAGGTTTGATCTCCAACAGCTCTTTAGGATCCCTCACGCTGAGCGGATCTCTATCCCATACAACTATATCGGCTAGCTTTCCAACCTCGATGCTTCCTATAATATCTTCCATCCCTAGGCATTTAGATGCCTCGGAGGTATATGTTGCGAATGCCTGTGCTATAGATATCGCTTCACCTCTATTTAGCTCGATCCCTAGCATATCGAGCCTAGATACTAGAGAGTATATACCATATCTAGGTGGATATGGTATCACAGGTGCGTCGGATCCGCTACATACTGTTAGACCTGCGTCCAGCATACTTCTAACAGGTAGGATCTTGTTATAGGTTTCCATATATAGATTTTTTCTATAGGCCTCTGCTAGGAAGTAGATAAAACCGCCCTGGATTTCTGCATATCCCCCAACTGCTCTGAGCCTCTCCACATGATCTTGCCTTGGTAACATGAAGTGTATTACGGTTAGGATTGATTTTCTCTCACCCCTTTTCAAGGCCTCCTCATAGGCCTTTATAACCTCCTCTATCGCTATATCCCCTATTGCGTGAACGCTGATCATATAGCCTTTGGATAGCGCCTCTGCGATCATTTCTCTAAACACTCCAAGATCTAGTGTTGGCAACCCACTAGTCTCTGGAAGCCCTCTATACTTACCAGAGATCCAGGCTGTTCTAGTGCTTATAGCCCCATCCAATATTATCTTTATCCCTGGAACCCTTAGCCAGGGATCCTCGGAGCTCGATATGTAGCCCTCGCCTTTCCAAAGTTCCTCGAGGCTCTGTGCCCAGTAGAGGGCTACGACCCTTAATAGCTGCTCTCCACCCCTCCTTATAGCTTTATATGCCTCTATAATTTCTCTTGTATACTCATGCGATGTGGGATCCTTAACAGCTGTGATCCCTTCCGAGACCCACTCTCTCATGGCATATCTAATAGCCTCGACCCACTCTGTCTGAGCAGGTCTCGGGATCTTTCTCTCAACGATCTCTATAGCCGGTTTCTCAGCCAAGATCCCCGTGGGCTCTCCCCTAGAGTCTTTCTCTATAATTCCCCCGGGAGGACTCCTAGTATCCCTGTTTATCCCAGCAATCTCCAAGGCTAGGCTATTTACCACAACCATGTGTCCTGAGGTATGCCATAGCAGTACTGGGTGTTTTGTTGTTGCCTCATCTAGATCCCATCTACTAGGCATCCTACCCTCTGGATAGAAGGCTTGGTTCCACCCACGCCCCAGGATCCACTCACCTTCTTTCTTTTTCTTAGCAGCCTCTCTAACAGCCTCTACAAGCTTCTTAATGCTATCTACGCTCGGATAGCTTAGATCTATATACCTAGTTCTATACAGCCCCCAAACAGCTATATGGGCATGCGTATCTATCAAGCCAGGTGTAATGCCTTTCCCTTCAACATCTATTACAGCTGTCTTAGAGTTTATATACCTCTCTACACCGCTTCGACTTCCAACATATATGATTTTATTGCCTCTAACAGCTATCGCTTCAGCTACATTCACTCCTTTAGCAAAGGTATATATTCTGCCGAGTATCACTAGATCGGCTTTCTCTTTATAGACCATTCATAGCCCCTATAATATGGTATAAGGAGATAATATAGCTAGGGATATATTTTGCATCGCTTGGGGTGCATTGATGTTGAGGATACATATAGTGAGTATATAAGGATAGTATTTCCAAGACACGCTAATCCAGCCGGTTTTCTATATGGTGGCTACATGCTCCACTGGATAATAGATTCGAGCATGGTTAGCATAATAAGGACAATAGGAAGGGAGCCAGTACTAGGATATATAGATAATGTATATTTTATAAACCCTGTTAAGATCGGGAGCATGCTGATCTATAGATCATGGTTGGGACATGTGGGGAGAAGCTCCCTAGATATATACACAGAGATCATAGGTTATAACCCAGCTGAGAAAAGCTTTGCAATAGTGGCATCTGCAAAATCTATATATGTGAATATAGATAACAGTGGGAGACCCTCTCCCCACGGGCTGTGTTTAGAGGGGAGTAGTGAGTGGGGGAAGAGACTTATAAATTATATGTCATCTTGGCATGAGAGATCTCTAGAGACCATCAGAAAGACTAAAGAGACTAGAGGGGAGGAGAAGGAGAGGGTTTTGAGACACCAGGCTAGAACGCTTAGAAGAGTGGGTACCGAGGATACCATGACCTCTAACATAATGTATGCTGGCAGGCTAATGCTGATGCTTGATGAGATATCCTCTATAGTTGCACATGCATATGCCGAGTCTCCAGTTGTAACAGCGTCTGTGGATCAGATGGTCTTCACTAGCCCCATAAGAGTTGGAGATGTACTCGAGATAACAGCTTCCCTGACCAGAACCTGGAGAACATCTATGGAGATCGAGGTTGAGGTGAGATCCCACATGGATAGAAAGGATCTCAAGACAAGATCATACTTCACATTCGTAAAAATCGGAGAAGATGAAAGACCTAAGGAGCTCAGGCCATATACACCTCTAACCCCCGAGGAGATGGAGGCCTGGGAAGAGGCTGAGATGAGGAGAAAGTCAAGGTTGGAGGATCTCAGTAGAATATCAAAGTATAAGGGGTTAAGCATTGATTATAATAAGGGTGTAAAACACCCCTATTTGATATAAGCTGTTTCTAGAAAGCGCTCTAACAACGATAACCCTATATATGCTATTTCCGCTATTTCCTCAGTATCTCTGCCTCTATATATACATCTTGGGGCACTCTAATCCTCATTATCTGCCTCATAACCCTCTCATCAGCTGCTACGTCGACGAGCCTCTTGTGAATCCTCATCTCCCACTTCTCATACACCTTAGTGCCTTCGCCATGAGGGAGGCGTAGCACGGGCACCACAAGTCTCTTGGTCGGCATCGGCACCGGGCCTCTAACCTCGACGCCAGCTTTTTTTGCTATCTCCACTATCTGCCCAGCTACATAGTCTACGTTTGAGGCGCTGGTACCCCATATCCTTATTCTAACCTTCAAAGCGGATCAACCTTCGTAGGTGTGCTGATCATTTATACGGTGCTATCCCATCTATTTGATCTCTGCGGGCTTAACATCTATTACTGTCCCAATACCTATTGTCTTGCCCATATCCCTCATAGCGAATCTACCTAGCTGCGGGATTTCTGAGTACTTCTCTATAACCATTGGCTTTATCGGCTTGAACTTAACTATAGCAATGTCGCCAGCCTTTATGAACTGCGGGTTCTTCTCAACTATCTGGCCTGTCCTCGGATCTACCTTACCAACTATCTCAACGATCCTGCATGCTATAGAAGCTGTGTGGGCATGTATAACCGGTGTGTAGCCAACTGCTATTGCCGATGGGTGCCACAGGATGAATACCCTCGCGGTAAACTCATCGGCAACTGTAGGCTTATTCGTTGTATGGCCAACCACGTCTCCCCTCTTAACATCCTGCTTCGATATACCCCTCACGTTGAAGCCTATGTTATCCCCTGGCTCTGCCTTCTGCAGCGGTGTGTGGTGCATCTCTATGCTCCTCACATCGCCGCCCTTGTTTATAGGCATTATAACCACGTTATCGCCAACCTTGAGAACACCAGTCTCTACCCTCCCAATGAGGACTGTTCCAACACCGCTTATCGAGAGAGCCTCTGAGATCGGTATTCTGAGAGGCTTATCTATAGGCTTGGGCGGTAGCTTAAACATGTCTAGAGCCTCTAACAGCGTTGGACCTTTATACCACTTCATATTCTCACTCCTGGCTACCAGGTTATCGCCTAGCCATGCAGATACCGGCACAAAGGGTATCTCATCGACCTTATATCCTAGACCCCTCATAATCTTTTTAACACCTTCGACAACCTCTTTATATCTCTGCTCAGCGAAGGCAGGCTCTGTAAGATCCATCTTGTTTACAGCAACAACAACCTGATCTATACCCATGGTCTTTGCAAGCGTTATATGCTCTCTAGTCTGCCCCTCAGGGCTAACCCCAGCCTCGTACTCACCCTTCTTAGCAGATACAACTAGAAGGGCAGCGTCGGCCTGGCTAGCACCTGTGATCATGTTCTTCACGAAATCCCTATGACCTGGGGCGTCTATGATGGTGAAGTAGTACTTATTGGTTTCGAACTTAACAAAGCTAGGTGCAATGGTCACCCCTCTCTCCCTCTCCTCCTTCATCCTATCCAGGAGCCAGGCAAACTTCTCAGTCTCCTTACCCCTCTTCTTAGCCTCCTCTTCAACCTCTTTCTGCTGCTTCTCATCAATCTGCTTTAAAAGGACGAGTAGATGGCCTACTAGGGTACTCTTACCATGGTCTACATGCCCTATTATCACTAGGTTTAAATGGGGCTTCTGGCTCGACATATCCTTTACCCACCCACATATGGTTGTCCACACACCTTATAAGTATAAATACCTTTGCACAAGAGGAAAAAATATATCCTGACTAGCAATCAAGATATATCGGAAGAAGAGCCGGGGTGCCCGAGCGGCCTAAGGGGCCGGCCTTGAGAGCAACCCTAGAAAGCCGGTGGGGGAAACCCCGCGCGGGTTCGAATCCCGCCCCCGGCGCCTTAGACATCTCTATCTATCATTTACCTCTCCCATATGTTTCTCAGAATCAGATCTGTTGTTTGAACCACCGCCGGAGCCAGCATCGTTAGGATCACCCCATTAGATATAGCTATGAAATAATACTCCTTTCCCAGATAAGCCATATAAACAGGTAGAGTGTTATCCATTGTT
>JAVVGG010000034.1:0-13176 GCA_032249275.1 Desulfurococcales archaeon | reverse complement strand
CCGTCATAGCCGACGACTATCCTTCTAAACAATGTAATCCCAGATATTAATCTATCAAGCTAAATATAATTATAACTGAAGGCCTCGCCATTTATGGCGGGGATGAATAGAGAGATTTATAGGTTTTGTTAATCCTGACATCTAGATCCTAGGTGGAATTTGCTAGATATCTATCTTGCCAGGTATTATAGCCCTTCTATATCTCCCCCTCTCCCTGATGGGAATTGTAGCATCTATACCAAGCTTATCGCCAACCCCATCGTGTGCAGATGGATCTAGGCTGCTTAGCCTCGCATCCCTTATAATCACAAGACCCTTGGATGCTTGTAGCCTTGTTGCTAGGGCCCACTCAACCTCCTCGGGGTTATCGATATTTATATCTCCATCTACTACTATAGCCATTTTAAGTGAGGGGTGGGCTGCGAAGGCTGCTAGAATAGCGTTTTTACCCTCACCCTCAGCCCCCTTTTCAATAGATATGATGGCATGTAGCCACCCCCCGCTAGGCCTTGTAAGCCTAACCTTATATACCCTTCTAACAACCCTTGAGACCGCTCTATATATATCGGCCTCCTTTCCAATACCCATGAGCAGGGTATGCTCTGTCCTCCCTGGGAGGACTGTGTGGAAGGGCCTCTCAACCCTGGATCTATATATCCTGTCGAAAACAACTAGAGGTTCCCTTCTAACTATGTCATATGTTAGCAGGGCATCTGCAAAGGGTCCCTCTTCAACATCTTCCAGAGAAACCCTGCCCTCGAGAACATGTGAGCATTCACATGAGACTGGGAGGTTATAGAGCGGTGTTCTACAGACCCTGAGAGATCCTCCTAGGAGCCTGTTTGCCACCTCCATCTCGAATACACCATATCTGGGTTGGAGCGCGGCACTTAGGAAAACGACTGGGTGTGGTGAGAAGCAAACAGCTATTGGAGCTTCTCTACCCTTAGATCTATATGCATCTATTATCCTCCTCAGATGCCTTGGAACAATTCTCGCAGGCCCAGCCATAGAGTCTTTCACAAGGATCCTGTGGATCGATGCGTTATATATCTCGCCATCAGGATCCCTTGCAATGAAGATCGATGATGTGAAGTATCTCCCAGCATCCCCCTCGTAGAAGTGGAGCGCAGGAAGATCATACAACGTTCTCCTATCCTCAACATAGTGATCTCTGAAATCCTCCTCTCCACATCTAAGAGGGTTATCCATAGCATCTAGAAGCCTTGTATATAGATCCTCATCCTCCTTAACCCCTAGATAGGCTTTTAAAATATCTCTGGATGGTATAATGTTGGAGACCACATCGATCCCGGGGCAGCAGTCTACCCTAAAAGCTATTGCCTTTCCAATCGAGTTTGCGTGCTCTATAGCCTTGGCAGCCTCAAACCTCCAGGATAGAGTCCTATCAACTCTATATAGAAGACCCCTATCTTCTAGGAATCTAATTGCCTCCACTATATCGGGCATCTAGAGCCCCTCCAGCTATCCTCATACATTTCGTCAACCTTTATCCTACCGATGATCACGGCCGCAACCTCTCCATGATATCTAGTCACAATATTTATCTTATTAGATGCTATGTCTAGAGAGTCTACTATACATGGATGCTCATCACCCAACTTAGATACTGCAGAGCATAAAAGTCCTTTCTCACCCCCCCTCTGTATCTGTATAACCTCCCTCCCATCCCTCAGCTTCAAAGCCCTCTCAGCTTCCCTCCCACTGTCTACTAAGGCATATATTGTTCCCTCCAGCGTTGATGCATATAGAACATTCACACCCAGGATCTCTGATAGCTGTGAGATCTCCTCCCTAGACATGGGAGCTCCTGAGAGGAGGCATGAGCCGATAATCGTTATATCTGAAATGCTCAGAGACCTCATGGAGGAGCCTTCAAAAGCCTTTCTATATGCCTGGCTCCTCAGGATCTTCCTCTCCTCCCTAGATCTCGTCCTAATCCCCTGGGGAGATCTAAGTGTAATTATCTCGGCTAACCCCTTTTTAGATATAGAGCCTATGAATGAGCCCCCAGCCAGTGCTACTATATGGGTTGCACCTATGAATCTAGCTATATCTAGCTTCATCTCTATAGCCTGTGGTGCTGAGATCCAACCATCTGTGTTTATAATTACTAGATCCCCCATCGCAGATCCCTTCAAGGCGAGGTCAGCTACTGCTGCAATCAATCTTGAGGCGCCCATGGAAGGTGTGTTATGCCCAATGAATCTCATCGATATCGGCTCGAGATCCCTTAGCCATACAAACTGTTTCGCAGGGCATGAAAGGGCTATAAAGCCTGGGGGCCCTATATCCTCTTGACCAACATCAGCATCAACAATACATGGCCTTAGACCCTTCTCAATAGCTGTGTTTGCAAGCAAGGTTGTGAATGTGGTCTTGCCAGACTCGACAGGGCCTATCACAACTACTTTAGAGCCCTTAGAAGCTATTTTCTCAGCAGCTTCTATCCACTCTAGCAGGGGCTCTTCTTCGGGTTTCGCAATATCTACACCTCCTCCCTCGCCCAGCTCGACATCTATTTTTGCGCCTGTTTTAGCATATACTGCTAAGGATTTATAGGCGCTAACAACAACCTGGGAGCCTTTCGACAGCCTAGCACCGGTTATATAGCATTCTCCATCTGCTATAGAGATCCTTGCAGGGCCCTTAACCCTAACACTTCTACCCTCGGAAATCTCTATCGAGACCCTCACAATCTATCCCAGAAAACAGTTTGTGTGGAGCTATATTGCTTTAATGATCCTCTAGTCTATTACAACTACAATCTTATCACCTCTCCTCTCAATCCTATAGAGCTTCATAGGTTTTCTAGTAACCTCTGGGGTTAGAGAGGCCCCATCGCTTAGCCTGAAGGTTGACCAATGGCACGTGCATGTTATAGTTCTATCCTCTGGATCTAGATAGCCATCGCTTAGAAAACACCCCTCATGGGGGCATTCATCATCAGCAGCATAGATCTCATCTCTAATTCTCACTATCAAAACACCTCTCAACCCGCTAATCTCCCTTCTAATAGGAGTTTTATCTGGTATCTCGCTTAACAATAGCTCTATCACCTCTTTCTGACTCATCCTCAACACCCTTATGTTTATAAGCTCTATATCCTCTAATATTTTTTGATGACGCTACTTGTGATCCTCGTAAGCCGTTTTTAGCAACCTCGATAGGCATGCTAGGCACAGGGATTAAACCTATGTTTTTGAGGCAATAGCAAATCCATAACCCCAACCCCAGGCTCCACTCTAAACGGGATAGGGATAATGCTTCTAAGACCAGTCGCGGGGCTATATCCCCTTTAAAAGGGTTTAAACCCCAAACCTCTCCGCTCTAATGGGCAGGGTTTCTAATCTCTGGGTCTTGGGTGTTAAATACTAGCATAGCACTACGAATGGTGGGTGAAAACATTATCCCAATACTATCCAGAAATCACGTTGTATAGGGTAATAGGCCCACCAGCAATACTAATAATACTAGCGTACACTGGAATCCTCATAACACTACCAAAGTTGAGGGAAATAATACCACAGTTAAAGTTAAGGATAGGAAGAATATTACTATGTTTACTGGTATTAGTGTTAACTTTAGTGCTGACGCTAGGAACCCAG
Organism: Desulfurococcales archaeon; assembly: GCA_032249275.1. Classification (GTDB taxonomy): domain Archaea; phylum Thermoproteota; class Thermoprotei_A; order Sulfolobales; family AG1; genus AG1. The sequence goes on along the minus strand of JAVVGG010000034.1, from coordinate 9,547 downwards.
CTACTATAACCTAACTTGCTACACTTAAACCCTAATTTATAGCTATGGTGTCCACTAGGACTATGGTGGCTACAAATGGAAGGTACCATCAGACGCGATCAGATAGCAAATGTAGTCAACCTAGGGCTCTATACTATGCTATAATATAGCAGGCTATATAAAGGCTAGCAAGCACATACAGGGTCCTCCACCTCAAGGTTAAAGGTATGGCTATAACTAAAGCTAGGGCGTAGAATAGGAGAGCTCCTACAACCTGGTTAAACCTTTTAATGTTTAGCAATAAACTATCTAACGACGAATCACAGGGGTTTCGGCTTGCTTGTTGTGGGCAAGCTATCTGTGGATCTTCTTGAGAGATATGTTTTGAGGAGAACAGGTATTCAAGATCCAAGCGTTATTGTAGGGCCTGGCTATGGGGAGGACGCGGCGATCGTTAGGGTAGGGGATAGGTTTCTAGCTGTGCACAGTGATCCTATAACTGCTGCTAAGAGAAACATAGGTTGGCTTGCAGTCAATGTTGCTTCTAACGATATAGCTGTGAGGGGTGCTAGGCCTAGATGGGCTTCCCTTGTGATCTTATTGCCTGAGGGAGTCTCAGAAGATCTTCTAGATGCTATAACAGCAGATATAGATAGGGCTTGTAAGAGACTGGGCATAGCAGTTGTCGGAGGACACACAGAGGTTGTAGCTGGACTTACAAGACCCGTGGTTATTGCAACAGTCATAGGGGAGATAGTTAGAAGGCCTATAACAACATCAGGAGCTAGGGAGGGAGACGCTGTGATTATGACGAAATCAGCCGGGCTTGAGGGGACGGCGATATTGGCTCAGGATTATAGAGATGCTCTGTTGAGAAGAGGAGTTGAGCCTTCGGTGCTTGAGAGAGCCTCGAGATTCATAGAATTGATAAGCGTTGTGGAGGAGGCACTAGCCCTAGCAGAGAGAGACCTAGCTACATCTATGCACGACCCAACAGAGGGCGGGGTTCTGGGGGGTGCTGCTGAGATCGCATATGCATCTGGAAAGGGGATCGAGCTCTGGGAGGAATCTATACCAATAGCAGAGGAAACCAGGATAATAGCTAGCGCCATAGGCATAGACCCCCTCAAACTGATAAGCAGCGGAACACTAATCTTCACAACCCCCAAAGACATGGCCGATGAGGCGATTAAAACCCTTAGAAGAAAGGGTGTTGAGACAAGCATCATAGGCAGGGTATTAGATAGGGGATATGGAGCATATATAATCAGAAAGGGGGGATATAGAGAGCCCATTCCAAGACAGGTTATGGACGAGATCTACCTTTCAAATCCATAGAAGATCTCTTTGCTAGGGTCTCCGGCTCATTATCCCTGCTCCTTTGTAGAGGAGCTTAGGGCTATGAATATTATTATAGCCTCGGAGGCATAGGTTAGCTAGAGGTTGGCCTCCCTAGGTTCACATGATCATCATTAAAGATGCTAGAGGATACAGAGCCTATAAACACCGTCCCCGCTTTAGAGGGTGGGGCTTTCGAGTTGTAAGCTATAATGGTTATATAACAAAAACACTCTCTAGGATCAATTTACTTAGTGAAAGCTATTCGCCAGCAACCCTTACACTCTTTATAAGCACAGGGGGTGATGAGACCCTATATCTATTTTCAACCTCCTTGCCGATGAGGGTGAGACCCTTTTCAAGGACATCGTAGAAGTTTGCAGAGATAACGCCTCCATTCACAGCTTCTCTGATCTCTCCGTTCTCTATTAGATAGGCATTTGTTATCGTGGCATTTAGATTTCCACTAACCGGGTTCGATAGCCACTCACCTATAGTTGTGAGCACATACAGCCCGCTCTTGGTGCTCTTTATCATCTCATCTAGACTCGAATCCCCTGGGGCGATCACGAGGTGGTTAGGCCCTGGAGAGGGTGGGGACGAATATATTCTCCACGCATTCCCCGTGGAGCTTCTATTCTCAGCCTTGGCTGTATAGCTGTCATATAGATAGCTCTTTAAAACCCCCTTCTCAACTATAGCTGTCTTGGTAGTTGGGTGTCCCTCATCATCGAATCCCCTAGATCCTAGGAGACTCGGTTCTAAACCATCGTCATAGATTGAGAGCTCCTCAACAGCTATGGCTTTTCCAAGCTTACCGGCTAAGGGGGATCTACCCCTCTGCACGGAGAGGGCTGAGATTGCTGGTGATAACATCGTATTTATAAAGGATCCGAAGACGCTTGGGGCTAGGATGAGATCATAGACGCCGTTCCTAGCACGCTGAGATCTTGTGAATGTAGAGGCTATTGAGCCAACCCTCCTCCCAAGCTCCCTCGCACCGAGATCCCTTATAGATCTCGATGCTCTATAATCGCCATAGGATCCCTCCTCCCCAGCTTCCCTAGCCTTTGCATAAATATATATCCACGCAGCACTCTCCTCCCTAGATATGGGGCCTCCATATGTATTCATAATCTCTGTATATACATAGCTAGCGGAGACCCAACCCCTGACAGGCCTGACACCACCTGGAGCTTCTAGAACACCTGCTATGGCTTCCAATGCTATCTCGGCTAACCTCTCAGCCTCTAAGCTCTTCACATCCTTATCCAGATACCCGCTAGAGGGGGCAGATCCTAGCTTCTCGTTGAAGCCCCTCCAGTTGGGATCCTCTGGAATGGATCTCGCTATTGAGATCGCATCCTTTAGAGCTTCTTCAACGCCTCTGGGGCTCAGATCCTGGGTGCCCACCACAGCAACCCTCTTTCCAATAGCCACCCTTATACCCAGCGATCCTGTTATAGTTACCTCCGCCCTCTCGATCTTCTCGGAGATGTTTAGAGAAACGTCTCTTGAATATGTATAGTAGATCTCGGCTTCAGATGCTCCAAGGCTAATAGCTCTTCTATATATAGACTCGATATCCAATCTTCTCACAGCTATCTACCCCCCACGATGATCTCTCTAATCATTATGTGTGGCCCTCCATCACCTACCCTCACAAGCTGCCCATCCTTCCCACAGCCGCCAAAGACAGAGGTTCTCACAACGAGATCCTTCCCAACGGCTTCAACACCCTTGAGGGTCTCCAAGATATAGCCTGAGATCACGACGCCTTTAACCATCTCGCCAAGCTCCCCATTCCTTATAACATATGATGGACCTGCTGAGAATGTGAATGTGCCTCTACTGGTATCCACTTGGCCACCCCCAGATCCTCTTCCCAGGAGGTATAGACCCTCTCTAGCCTCTCTAATCATCTCCTCAAACCCCCAGTCCCTGGGCTCCATATATATGTTTGTCTGCCTAACAATCGGCGGACTCTCAAAATCCTGGGCCCTCCCATTACCCGTAGCTCTAACACCTAGCTTTGCTGCTGAGACTCTATCTGTGATATAGCTTTTGAGAACCCCCTTGGATATGATCTCTGTCCTCTCCTTGGGGGTTCCCTCATCATCGTATGGCACTAGATAGCCTCCCTCTATATCACCGCTCTCAACAACGGTAACTAGATCTGATGCCACCTGCTCCCCAATCCTACCTCTGAAAATAGATGTGCCGGACACAACCAGATCCCCCTCGGAGGCGTGGCCGAAGGCCTCGTGTAGTATGAGCCCAACCAGATCTGGATCCGCGACGATCCTCTGCTTGCCAGGTGGGGGTGTAGATGCCTTTAGAGCCTTCTTAGCTGTTTCACTCACCTCTCTAGCAAAGCTGATCCAATCGCTTCTCTCTATATATTCCCAACCAGCAACCATGGATCTGCTGTTATGAAGCCTCTCCATAGAACCTGCCTCGCTTGCAACACTTGTATGCGAGATCCCAACAGCTGTGACGCTCCAAGAAACATCGGCATCGCTCGATATAACAGCCCTTATATCCCTCTGGATCCCCATCATAGTCACAGCAGACTTTATACCATCTACGCCTAGCCCCGCTCTATTGGTTTCGAGAACAACCCTGATCTTATCCTCTGGCGGGACTAGGAGGGGGTCTTTTAAATATGCAGAGGATCTAGACCCCCTTATAAATCCCCTATCGGCTAGCACAATCTCCTCCTGCGTAGCCCTAGCAGCTGAGATAGCATTAGCCACAGCCTCCCTTAGATCCTCTATCTCGAGGGTGTTCGAAGCTGCAAAGCCGAGTCTACGGCCATATACAACTCTAACCCCGACCCCAGCCCTCCTTGTGATGGAGTAGTCTTTGAGAACACCGTTATCAGCTCTTAAAAGCTCGTAGTAATATATTTGGAGCCTTGCCTCTGCATAGCTGGCTCCAAGTGATTCCGCATATCTAACCACCTCCCTCAGAACATCGAGATCATGTTGAGGATGTGTCATCAACGATACATCCCTCTATCAATATCCAAGTGGAGTTTAAAAAGGGTTGGGTTTTCAATATGTATTGCAAAATAGCGATGTACGGGAGAAAAGCTTGGGAATCCCTATAAGCCTGTTAACAATTTAATTATAATTGGTTGATATGAAGCGGTTAGTGTTTAGGCTTAGCTATGCTGAGAATATATTGAAGGGTGAGAAGAGATCCACTATAAGGCTTAAATCCAGCTATAGAGTTGGGGAGGTAGTAGATATATATGTTGGCACGGCCAGAGTTGGAAGGGCTGTTATAAAGCATATTGAGAAGAAGAGACTCTCAGATCTAAGTGATGAGGATGCAAAGCTAGACGGTTTTAGAGATAGAACTGAGCTTCTGAAGGAGCTTATGAAGATCTATGGGAAGAAGGTTCTCAGCAAAAACCCAGAGCTATATATCATACACTTCCAACTCCTATAGGATGGTCTATAAGTTGGATCCCTCGATCCCCATGGCCTTTCTAACATCAGCGATGATCTCCTATAACAACTCGGTAGTAGTTGCAGGCCCGCTCATATCTATTGGGATTAGTAGGCGAATAGCTAGAATAGCCTCGGGAATCTCGATAACGCTGGGAGCCCTCGCCCTCGGCTGGGCTATGAAGACTCCTCAGATGTGTGGGTGGGACAGCGCATTCGGCGCCTATATAGCTATCTTGATCCCAACCCTCTTCTCAGCATATCTTGGGATACCCTTCTCAGCTTCAATAGCTTTGATAGGATCTAGAGTTGGAGGCGATCTAGCACTAGGCCTGATAGACTATACATGGATCACAGAGACTTCTCTACTCTGGCTGGTCTCTGGGTTTTTAGTATTTATACTTACCATTACCATCTACAGAATACTGGGCACAGCCCTGTGGAGCTTCAGGAGGATCTCCTACATACTAGGAGCTTCGAGAGCCGTTGTAGCTATGCTCTCAATAGCCTCAGGAATCCTGCTGGGGGCGAATACCCTTGGTTTCCTCAGTAGCCTCGAATGCCACAGGCTCCTATGGCTAGTAGCTCTCGGGGGAGTTGCGGCAGCGCTGCCAGGCTCCGCCATGCTCGAAGGCATGTTTAGATGGCTTTCTTTGAGACACCTCTCCGCATCATCCATACAGATATCCATCGTAGTTGGGATCGCGATAGCAACTCTCCTAGGACTACCCCTCTCCCATACATATGCATTGATGATCTCGGCTACCAGCTATTCAGCCTCCTCCGGCATGAGCATATTCTCTAGAAGGCAGCTTTTGAGGGCTGGTAAGAGCTGGATATGCTCTCTAGCTATTGGAGTGGCGATATCATGGGTGGCAGGGGTTCTAAAAACATATTTAGCCCTTATTTGAAGATCATTCGAGGTATCTGGGTATCTTTGGATATTTAGACCATAGATCCGGGTCATGTGCTATGACAAGCTTATACCTATCAATCCTCTCCCAGATCTTTATCTGCTTAACAAATGTTAACCACTCATCATAGTCACCTAAGAGCCAGCCCTTCGATTCGAGCTCCAGCTCCCTGGGGATGTGTATGTGATCTGCTGTGAAGAAATAGTTATTACCCCTGCTAATCTTCACAGCAAGTGTCATATGCCCTGTTGTATGTCCTCCGGAGAAATATAGCTTCACCCCCTCGGTGAGCTCGAATACAGGTAGATCCACTATATACCAGTAGCACCCTTCAGAGGCTCGAGATTGGCTGACTGGTATCCACCATCCTTCCCAAGCCATAGCATCATGAGGGCTGTCTAGAGCTCCTTCTTATGAACTATGAGGGGTGTCTTGAGATCTTTAAACACCACAGTCTGACCAACATGATCAAAGTGTAGGTGGGAGTGGACAACAGCTGCTATATCCTCTAACCTTAATCCGATCTGCTTGAGCTGGTTCTCGATCCTGTTCTCCTCGTTATATCTTATGAAAGGGAATGTCTCCATAACATTCCTAGTATGGGTTTTCCAAGCATCTAGAGCAACGCTCTAAGAAACTGTTTTGGGTTTCATAAAAGTTTATAGGGGTTGATATATCATTTTATGGAGCGATTTTGCTGAAGATCCTTGAGCTTGTGAGATCATACTCCGTGCCTATAAGGGATGATAAGGTCTCGAAGCTTATAACATGGTATATTAGAGCTCTACAGAAGGCTATAGATATGATCTGGGATAATATTGAGTGGAGATATTGCTTCCCAAAGATCGTTAGAAGGGGTGGGAAGCTGGTCGTGATCAGAGGTTTGAAGGTGAGGATCCCAATAATTCCAAAGTAGGGCTTTTAAGAAACGCCTTAGGGATGAGCTTATGAAGGATAATCCCTACGCAGCATTGGATAGACTCTGTTATCAGGACAGCCTACTCGATTATGGAATCCTGGAGGAAGAGATATCTGAGGGAAGGGCTAGGAGGCTAAAGCAGAGGATTAGGAGGAGATTCGCTATGCGTAAGATAATGCTTATGAAGATAGATTACCAGGCTAAGAGCATTAGGATAACTCTAAGGCAAGGAGAATATCCCTCAATATCCTGGAAATCAACGTGGTTTGAGCACAGAGTTAGAGATTGGATTGTAGACGAGGTTATAATCTTCGACGATAGAGTGGTTATTCCCTTCAAAGCTCCGAGGAGATCTATGTTAGGAGGGTTATTGGATGGGATAGCAACTAGCTATCACTGGATAGCTACAAGCCCAGTATAGGCTTTATACATGTAGATCTAAGGCCTCTCCAGAGCATTAAGATCTTGTATAAGCATAAGAAGGCTATAGCACAGAGCAAAGGGTAGGGGAGTATATGAGGAGTATGTTAGAAGGGAGAGGGATAGGGAGAAGGACTCTATAAACAAGCTCTCAGCAGGGTTGAGAATGCTATTCCAAAACACAGTCCATGTCTTCGAGGATCTTGATAAGGAGGATCTCGTGTCTAGGAAAAGGGCTAAGAATAGGAGGAAGAGGAACTATAGAACACCTTGGAAAAGAATACATAAGAGGATGTCAGAGGTTGCATTAACAGCCCTTGTGGATCCGAGGAACACATCTAGAGAATCCCTAGATGCGGGTATGTTGTGGAGACCCAAGAGGGGCAGATCCTAGAATGCCCTAGATATGGATTAAAGATGAATAGGCATAGGGTTGCATCTATAAACATTAGGAGGAGATATCTAGAAGGTAAGAGGAGAGCCAGGATGCGGGATTCCCCGCAGTAATGAACCTGAGGAAACTATGATGGTGGAGCTGTGGGTCGGGGTCACCCAAAGCGGGTGGAGCCCAGCGATATGGATCCCGGTGAAAAGGGGATCCTGAGGGCTTTGAAGCCAAGGGAAAAGGGCTTGATATTAAGCTATATCAAGCCCAATAAAACTCAAACCCCTGTGTCGAAGAGTATATAGCCAACATCTGTGTCTAGCAGAGCTCCGGAGACTGGGAACTCAACCCACACCCTTTTAGGTTCTCTCTCGCTATATGTCGCAGCGCCCCAGCCTGGGAGGAATCACTCGCCATCTCCTGCAAGCCAGCCATAGTCTAGGAGATATATCCTTCTAAAACCCAGGGAGAATCGCCACACTACCAGAGCCTTAGGAACTTTATATATTTCTATATCTGTTTAGAGAGATATATATCTGTAGCAACCTACCAAAAGCCCCTTTATAAACCCTCAAGCCCTGTATTTGTTGAGGCTTTATCTATGGGGGACCCATATATAGTATACTCCGATTCGGTAGATGCTGTATTCACAATATCCCTTCCACAGACGATTAAATTCGGCATGGGCGTGCATAGAGAGGTTGGCTATGAGGCTACGAGGCTCGGGATTAGAAGGGCGCTGCTAGTTGTTGGCAAGAGACTCGTAGATTCTAGGATAGCCCGTAATGTCATATCCTCTCTCGAGTCGGAGGGTATGGAGGTTGAGGTGTTCAGCGATGTGAGGATAGAGCCCGAAGATGAAGGGCTTGTTGAGGGGTATAAGAGGATAAGGGATCTTAGAATCGATGGCTTCATAGCCCTTGGAGGGGGTTCAACAATAGATACCGCCAAGATCCTTGATCTCCTATACTGCTATCCAGCCCCTCTAGAGGACTATATAAACAGGCCTATTGGAAAGGGCCTAGCGCCTCCAGGACCTCTAAAACCCCTAATAGCGATCCCAACAACCGCTGGTACTGGAAGTGAGAGCACCTCTGTAGCTGTTCTAGATGTTAAGAGGCTTAGAGCTAAAACGGGGATAAGCAACCCAATGATAAGGCCCTCGATAGCCCTCATAGATCCGCTGACAACCCTCACCCTGCCCTCCATGGTAACAGCGTCTTCAGGGCTTGATGTGCTGAACCATGCAATAGAATCATATACTGCTAGGCCCTACACGGCTAAGCAGGCGTTGAAATCCCCAAGCGAGAGACCCGTCTACTCGGGAGCAACACCTGTAGGGGATCTATTCGGGGAGAAGGCTATAGAGTGGGTTGTGAAGTATCTTAGAAGGGCATATGCAGATCCCCTAGATATAGAGGCTAGATACTATATGATGCTCGCAGCAAGCATAGCCGGGATAGGCTTTGGACATGTCGGCGTTCATGTTCCCCACGCAATGGCATATCCAATAGCTGGGATGGTTAGGAACTACTATCCAGAGGACTACGACTTCGGATACCCAATAGCTCCTCATGGAATAGCAACGGCGATCCCAGCTGCATATGCGTTCAAACACCTATCGCCATATAACTACGAGAAATTCGCGAGAGTAGCAGAGATCCTTACAGGGGAATATGTGGGGAGAGATCCAAAGGCTATAGGCGAGGCTATATTTGAGAGCTATATAGAGCTCCTAGAGGATCTAGGGGTTCCCACAAACCTAAGGGAGCTGGGCTTCGGCAAAGAAGATCTAGAAGCATTGGTGGACGGGACTTTAAAGCAGCAGAGACTCCTATCCATAGCTCCTAAGAATATAGGGAAAAAAGATCTGGAAAAGATCTTTATAGAGGCTATAGGCTAAATATGTTCAATGCGCTAAAGATACTACCCTTCATATATGATATATAGATATATATTAAGGATATTTCAAAAAACTATTCTAGTATTCTAGATGTTGCTGAGTTCTGTGTATGGAAATATTTAAGGTAACTTTCGATATTTCCTGGGGGAACTATGGTGAAGCAACCAACATTATTTGGGATATGTCTAGCGATCATAGTTCTCTCAGTTGCAAGCGGTTTTGCCACGCTGGTTA
>JAVVGG010000033.1:0-13243 GCA_032249275.1 Desulfurococcales archaeon | reverse complement strand
AAGCTTAAGCCAGACAACAAACGAATAAAAACCATCCCTACTACCATGAAAAAGAATACAGCCCAATGACATATCTGACCTCCTCTCTTTTTAATTCTATAGAAGATTTCTTTGCTAATGTTCCCAGCCTGCTACCCCTCTCCCTCTCACCAAGGGACTCAGGGTTATGGTTTTCATCACCTCCTCTGAGGCATAGGTTAGCTAGAGGTTAGCCCCGAAGCTCGCACTCATCGTCATCATCATTGAAAGATACCAGAGGATATAGAGCTTATAGATCTCCATCCCAGCCTTAAAAGGGCAAGGCTTCCAGATGCAAACACAAATAGATAGGGAGAGCCGATGATCCGTCCTAAAGCCAATAAGATTTTTAATGATATTCTGAGGAGCTCTTGCCTTCATGACTAGGAGAGTAACTCAGAGTTAAATCCTGTTTAACTATATACTGAGCCTAGCTCTGAGCAGAGTAGGGTAAATAGCCTGAGATCAGCTTGAGATTAAACCAAGCGATGGCATTGAATGTAGCTCCCCATTATAGAGAACCCTTATTTCTATAGGATGAGGGTCAGAATAGTTAAGCCAAATTCCTTTCCATATGAAGGTCAAATATTCAGCTATATTCAAAATCTTAACTTAATATATTGCTGAGAAGTTATCTGCACGGATACTTATGCATAGAAAAAAGTATCCTCTAACCTCCTTCTCGAGTTTATATCTCGTTAGTGCTACGATCGTCATATTTAGCCTTATACTAGATCCCAGGCATATTGCCCTTATTTGCTGAGAGCTGGACACAGTTAATTTAGGCTCTGATAGAAAGAATCTACTTCAAGGCTCTGGATGCGTTATCCTGAAGAGAACAGATATATTGAATATTCATGCTTAGGAGCATAGATCTTTACTGGAATAGCTATAGGATATGCTGGAGAAGCTAGCACGGCTTCTCCTACCTCTAGTGCTGGTAAGATCTCTTCTAATTCTCGTGGCATTATAGTAGACTCTCTAATGATCTTCCTGTCTATATCTGATTTAATGCTATGTATTATTTTCGTATTAGTATTTTTAAGCGAATCTTCTCCCAAACTGCTTGGAGATTGAGATATAATGGCGACTCCTAAGTTCCACTTCCTAGTCTCTGAAAGCATGTCTCTTATCACAGATGCTCCTTCACTTCTCTTGAATACATGGTGGGCTTCATCTACTATTACTAGTTTCTTTTCGCTCATGAAATCTCTATTCTCTTTTGAGAGGATTTCCAAGATCTTCAATACTGTTAGGGATGAGAGGGCTTTAATTGTCTCTCTATCTATAGCTGAGAGATCCATTATAATAAAACCCAAGGCAAAGATCTCGTTTATATCCATCTTACTTCCATCCTCAAATGGTTCTTCAAGAAATGGCTGTATCTTCCTCAATAGAGAGAACTTAGTTTCGGAAACCCATCTCGCATCTTCTCTATAGGCCTCTATATAGGCGGCTATCTTCTCGAATAGGTTACCCTTGTTATTTACAGTACTTCTAATAGACTTCATCACTGTTGAGAGAAGATGGCTCTGGGCTGGTGATAGCTCTAATACACTCTCGAGAATCTCAAGGAGCAATGAGGATCTAGTAGCCAGCTTCTCAAGCATAGAAGCTATTAGAGATGTGTTTACAACCACATAGCTATATTCGCTGTTGTTTCCTATTAGGTCTCTATACTCGCCATGCCAGTCAAGTATTATAACCCTAACATTCTTCCTTCTAGACCTAATAGCTAGGGATGCTGCAGTAGTCGATTTGCCTGATCCTGTAGAGCCAAAGATCGCTATATGTCTTACAATGCTTTCAACCGGTATATATATCTTATGCCTAGCTCTAGATCTCGTAGTTTCCCCAATTGGGATCCCATCTACTACCTGTTGAACCCTTGGAAGAGGGAGATCCTCAATGGGCGGTGAAAATTCATCAGCAAAAAAAGTGTTTAGGGAGAGAAGCTCTCCACCATATTTTCTATGGATCATGAGAACCTCTATGAGCTCCTTTTGAGATAACTCTTTAGTCCTAATAATCCTGTTTGAGACAGCTTCTAGCATGGAAGATGCGAGTTTGCATATAAGCCCTGATTCTGGCCTTTTATCTAAACATATAATTATCGTACCCCCGAGATATTTTGTGATCCTGGTTATGATATATATCTGCGATGATCTCGAGATCTTTTCTCTTAGCATATGAACCATATTTCTAATAGCCCTTTCAGCAGACTCCTGAAGATCCTCTTTAGTTCTCCTACCATCGAGTTTTACCAATACTTCGAAGCCAGATACATATAGATCTTCACTGTTCAGAGGGATTCTATAGACGCCCCTTTCAGCTGCTATATTGAAGATCTTATTTTTAAAGATTTTATGAAGCATCTCTACCGACCCTCCCCAAATACTCTGAGATCATGTGATCAATGCTCGTAAGCTCCTTTGAGAGATCCTCAATAACAGATACCTTTGCTATTAAGTCCCTAGCTCTCTCCACAACATTTTTGATCCTCCTAATATGAACCCTGCTAAGTCCGAAGAACTTCGAAACCTGCCCATATATAATAGGATCATTCAAAGCTATTTTTGCTACGATATATGCAGTAGCGACCTTCCCTCTCGTTGTTCTAGAATATAAACTAGGGTAGTCCCTCAATATATCGAGAACCTTCCTAAGAACAGGGCTCCTATCCAGCAGATCTTCGACAACACTGTCTCTAACGTGTGTAAAAAGCTTGTAGAATCTAGCTTTATTAGCAATGCTTATTATAGCATCGTTCCTTATAATTACACCTTTTCTAAGCTTCCTAGTCCCGATAACTCTCCTATAAGCTCTATATATATGCCCTATATTCATCGATGATCCATGTGTCTTGGATCTCTTACTTCTCTTCTCAGTAGTATCTACAGATATTCTAAGCCTTCTAATAGCCTCAGTTTCACTCTCATATATAGTCTCAAGCACGGATCCGCAGCTACAGCATATCATATATCCTGCATGTGTGTCGTATATTATATCCCTAGAGCCACAATATATGCATGATGACATCCAGATCCCTATAGATCTTGATGTGGGTCATACTACATTTTCTTTTCCATCAGATCCTTGCCTACTCGGGCTCTCTGGGGGGCGGGTGAAAGTATAATATATACTTAAAATTCATATTATATTTAATATAAAAGATCTTGATTATCTAAGGTAGAGATCTAGTAGCCTGGGATTTAGTTCTACAGCACATTGAAAATCATCTGAAACCACATATATAAATGGGATCACATCTTTTATCGAGCTAAGCCCTGAAAGCACCATTGAGAGCCTATAGAGCCCTATACCAACGCCTCCAGTTGGTGGGAGTCCATATTCTAGGCTTCTGATATAGTCTTTATCCATTGGATGGGCTTCTATATCGGCTCTTCCAGATCTCTTTCTAAGTTCCTCCTCTTCTTTGAAGAAGTAATATTGAAGAGCTGGGTTATTGAGCTCCGAATATCCATTACCTATTTCTAGGCCTCTAATATATAGCTCGAACCTCTCACTATATCTGGGATCACCTCTATATGGCCTAGCTAGTGGGGATATATCCCTTGGATATAGTGTGATGAAGGTTGGATTCTCTATCTTGGGTTGTGCAACTTTCTCAAATATCTTTTCCAAGATCTTCCCTCTCCTGGGATCTGTGGTTTCCAGACCGAGAGATCTAGCTATCTCTAGTATCTCCTCTTCACTCTTACCTTTGATATTCATTTTTCCATATTGCTCTATAGCATCTTCAAGCGAGATCCTCCTCCAAGGCCTTCTAAAGTCAAGAACATATGTATCTTTATCTCCCTTTACCTCGATCACATAGTCTCCGTAGACACTTTTAATAGATTCCGATATTAGCTCCTCAACAAGCATCATTATATCGTTCCAATCGGCAAAAGCCTGGTAGATCTCTAACTGTACGAACTCAGGATAATGGGTTGCATCTATATCCTCGTTTCTAAAGCACACAGAGATCTCATAGACTCTGAAAAGACCTGCAACAACCAGTCTCTTTAGATATGTCTCAGGTGCTATGCTTAGATATGCCTCTCTTTTAAGAGCCTCTATCCTAGTTACGAAGGGTTTTGCAAGTGCCCCTCCATATATAGGTTGGAGTTTAGGTGTATGTACCTCTATGAAGCCCTTATCATTTAGGATCTTCCTCATATTATATTCAAGCCTATATAGGTTAATAATGCTCTGCCTAACCCTCGAGTTAAGCATTATATCTAGATACCTCTCCCTATACCTCTGTTCGGGATCTTTGATGCCAAATTCGTGAAAAGGTATTGGTCTCCACGATATAGAGAGTACCTCTATCTTCTCGGCCAGCACAGAGATCTCGCCGGCCTTGGTCCTTATAACCCTGCCCCTTACACCAATTATGTCGCCTTTATCTAGGAGCTCTAATAACTCTAGATCTTCTTTCTTAACCACATCGCTTCGAACAACTACTTGAATTCTACCTGTGTTGTCATAGAGATCTATAAAGGTTATCTTGCCATGCCTCCTTATATGCCAGATCCTGCCAGCAACTGAAACGCTATCGCTACTTTCCTCACCAGGCTTTAACCAGCTATATTTAGCGACTACCTCAGAGGCGAAGGCGGATATATCATATCTATATGACACAAGGTAGGGGTCTCTTCCCAGCTCTCTGAGCCTCCTTATCTTCTCCTCAACTTCCTCGGCCCACATTCATAGCATCCTAAGATATCCTAGCAATAGCGTTAAATAAATGTCTCTATCTCGGTCTCCTAGTCAAGAGATCGGCCTCTGCTTAGCTAGCATCAGACAATATGAGGGCACACTGAGACTGTGGTATTTCGATATGTGTTTATAGTTTGTCCAACTGCTCATAGATCTGTCTAACTATTGTTTCACCGAAACCCCTTAGACTAAGGAGTCTCTTAGGATCGGTTTTTCTCAGATCATCAATGCTTTTTATACCATGATTATATAGTACCCTTGCCCTAACCCTCCCAATCCCCCTGATCTTTATTAGAGGTAATAACTCCTCTCTAACACCATTTTCTATTCTCATTGAGAGCTTCTCAAGTATCTTAGAATGGTGCTTCGCTCTAGGTAAAACCGAGGATATTGTAGAGAGCGCATATGAGATCCATGTTGCCGTTTCAACAACCACTCTGAGATCTCCTGGCATTATGCCTAACCTCTCAACGATCGCATCTTCGCTTTCTTCGTCTATCCATGCCTTTAAGATCTTTGCATATCTATACGCTATTAACCACTCATCCTCTAAGAGATCTTCTTTATGGGGAGGGGGTATATAGCCTTGATCTAACGCTCTTAGTGCTTCCTCTTCATAATCCCTATATCCTCCCCTCCTACTTACGCTTCTAAGGAAATCGGGTGTGTAGGAGATTATGTGTAGATACCATAGATCTTCTGGTGTGTCCTCCCTGATAGCTAGAAGGTCTAAAGCCCTTTTAGCAGAGAGCGGATCTAGATATTGTTTTGCAACCATCAATCCCAGCTGTGTTGGGATCAAGACCTCCCCCTTGATCCTTATCATGCCCCATTTGTCAAGATCATCCAGGATCCTTCTAACCATATTATCTGCAAGCTTCCCCCCTCTATATCCATAGAATGTGAGAGAGAAGATATCCATAAGCTCCTCTCTATTTCTTGCATATCCAGATGCTATTAGGGATAACATATGTATTCTCAAACTTCTCTCACTGGAGAGGGAGGAATGTATCTCTTCCGGAGATCCATATATATATCTCTCCGCCTCCCTCTTAGTTCTATCAGCTATGATCACCTCACCATATTGATCGTATTGGGGTCTCCCAGCCCTTCCAGCCATCTGCTTATATTCCATTATAGTTATATCTTCGTACTCCCCATCAGAGTATCTTCTTGTATATACAACAACTCTCCTCGCAGGGAGGTTAACACCTGCGGCAAGCGTTGGAGTTGCTACTATAACCTTTAAAATTCTCTCTCTGAAGCCTTTTTCAACAACAGATCTAGATCCCAGTGAGAGTCCTGCGTGGTGATAAGCTACACCTTTCAGGATCAGAGGTGCCAATGATTCATACTCGATCTTAGTGGATGCTCTCTCCCTCAGCTCCTCTACAAGCTTTGCAGCTTTGCTGTTATCTCTAACATATTGGCCCAATAGGCCAACCCTATCCGCTATACTCTTAGCCATGGTCTCTGCTTCTCTCCTCGAATGTCTGAAGATGAGGAGCTGTTGATCCTCGAGATAGGCTTTAGAGACTAAATAACCTACAAGATCTCCCTTTATGTTTTCGACTCTTTTATCCTCGTAGTATATAGCTCCAGTAGATCTATCATAAAAGCCCTGGATCAGGGGTACAGGTCTCCAGCTACAGTTAATCAACTCACCCTTTATCCATCCAGAGAGATCTTCTGGGTTACCGATAGTTGCACTTAGCCCTATTATCTGGATCCCCAATCTCATAGCCCTCGCAATATTCATCTCGATTACAGAACCCCGCTCTGGATCCCCAATCTCATGGATTTCATCTATAACTAGGGCCTTAACCTTAGATAGCCATCTAGGTCTGTGTCTAAGTATAGAGTCAAGTCTCTCATAGGTGGTTACAATTATATCATAGGATCCCAGCTCCTCGCCGGTTCTGTCGTAATCACCAGTGCTAATTCCCACTTTTAGACCTAAAACCTCCTCCCACTCTTTAAACTCTAGGTATTTTTCATTTGCAAGAGCCTTCAGAGGGCATGTGTATATCCCGATCCCGCCTGATAGATATGAATTTACAAGTGCGATTTCAGCAATTAAAGTCTTCCCACTCGCAGTTGGCGCGGAAACAACTATGTTTTTCCCCTGGAGTAGCCCCTTTCTAATTGCTTCAGCCTGTGGAGGTGTTAGATTTTTATATCCCCTTTTAATGATTCTAGATTTGATCTTCTCCGGAAGATCCACAAGCTCGATTGGCACAGGATTCTCTGGGCAGCTGTTTATAGCACTCACCTATCTAAAGATCTCCTCACAAGCTCCTTTAAAGCATCCCTCCTAACCTTGCACTCTTCTGATATAACTTTAAATAGTGTAGCTATGGGGAGCTGTTCCTCTGTATCTTCTAATTTTCCAAGTATATCGTATGTCTCCAGTATTATTTTTTCCATCTCCTCTATGCTCTCTATAGCTGTAAGTATTTCTTTTAACTTGCTTGAGTCTCTAACATTCTTGTATATTTCGGCCACGTCTCCTAAGACCCTCTTGCTCTCTTTAACGATTTCTTTGAGTTCGGCTGGGCTTAACATCTTCTCGATTAAATTTGCCTCATAATATGTTTGAGATATATATTCTGCATGTCTAGTGCATAGATCTGCTATGTATCTCAGTAGTAGCCTCCAATCCGAAGGTGATATATGTGATGCTCTATAATATAGATCTGCGAGGATCCTTTCAAGGCTTTGCAGAGCATCAAGCATGATAACTATATTATGTTCAATCCCGCCAAATCTTGCTATCTCCTCCATACCTTACATCTAAATATGTAATAAAATATAGGGGGGTTAAAAACACAATACTAACTCGCTCCAACTCTAAAAGGGCTTCACCAACTGGGAGCCTTCGTCCCTAAGAGTGGAGATGATGTTAAAAGTTACACCAATAGCTTTTAAAGCATGTTTTCAGCTGTAACATGGCTAAGGGATTATCCAGTCTATTATTTGGTGTTTAAAATATAAGCTTAGAAAGGGAGTTGATATGGTTGGTGAGAGTATGAAGAGGTATGAGCTCCCTCCGCTTCCGTATTCATATAATGCCCTTGAGCCCTATATCATTGAAGAGATCATGAGACTTCATCACACAAGGCATCACCAGGCATATGTTAATGGTGCGAACGCTGCTTTAGAAAAGATCGAGAGGCATATGAAGGGGGAGATGCAAATAGATATAAGGGCGGTGCTAAGGGACTTCAGCTTTAACTATGGTGGGCATATAATGCACACAATATTCTGGCCAAACATGGCGCCTCCGGGGAAGGGTGGTGGAAAGCCTGGCGGTGTTACAGCAGATCTGATAAACAAAACATTCGGAAGCTTCGAAAAATTCAAAGATCTATTCTCCGCAGCTGCTAAAAACGTTGAGGGCGTCGGATGGGCTGTACTTGCATTAGATCCTCTAACAGAGGAACTTAGGATCTACCAGGTGGAGAAGCACAACTTACTAATAACATCTGGCGCTATACCGGTTCTAGTGCTAGATGTATGGGAGCATGCGTACTATCTCCAATATAAGAATGACAGAGGCTCTTATGTAGATAACTGGTGGAATGTGGTTAACTGGGATGATGTTGAGAGAAGAGTTAGATCAGCCCAGAACCATGGTAAAGCCTCATTAAGCCTATAGATACCTTTTTGAAATATATCTATTTATTCTCAGTCTCGTTTTAATTGTATCGCACAACCTATGCGATCATATATGGGTCTCAGCTATCCATTAAAATCAATGATATAATTCAGAAAACCTCTCTGGATCTAGCCTAGCAATTAGACGTCATATAATTCGGCATTTGGAGAATTTCTATATATTTTGAGGATGATTAATCTATATGTGAGGATAGGATGTGATGAATTCGAGATATGATTATTCTATGTGGTTGTTAATGTTAAGTAATGAGGAAATATATAACACTAGATAATGATAATGCTAGGTGTTGAAAATGTTTATAGATGTGAAAAAGTCGCTGGTTAGACAACAGCCTTCTATAAATATTCGTGAGGGGTACTATTTAGAACTTATAGATAGTAGCATTTGGGCTGTGAAAGGATGCTGTCACGATTGTGAGAGAATTGCCGCGGTTCCTAGGCTTGTTGGGGGGAAGAAGTATAAGAGATATAGTGAGGCTATAGATGTTGTTACTAGAATATATAGATCCTATCTTATAAAGCCCCCTTTTACCGTGAGGGAGATTCCCATGGTACCCCTGAGGGATGTTAAAAGTGTTATATTACCTTCCAAAATGCCCATATGTAATACTAGTAAAGATCTATATGAGATCGCTAGGGAGATCATCGAGACACTAGACTCAGCCACCGGTATATCGTGGCTAATAACTGGAAGTCTCCTATACTGCGCTTCAAGCAATACGTCCGATATAGATGTTATCACTTATGAAGCAGATCAAAAAGATCTGGAAAATATTTTTAAGTTAGTAGAGGAGGGGATTTTTAGAAAACCTTCTTATGCAGAAGCGCTTGAAGAAGCCTTAGAATCAATTGAAGGTGTCGATACCGAGCTAAGGATCTCTAAGATCTTAAGCGGTATAAGCACCTTATATTATAAAGGTAAGAAAGTAACTATACTGGTTGTCAAATGTGATCCTTTTAAGGTCTCCAAAATATGCTCTGAAAAGATCTCTAGCGCTGACTATGCTGCTATATTGAGGATAAAGGATCGTCATGATGGTTATAGTTCTCCCTATCTATATTCTCTAGAAGTTGTAAGGGTTTTCAGAGGATCCTTATTAGCTGGTGAGGAGTTATACGCATACTCACATAGAATAAGGTATTCGTCGCTAGCTAAAGGCGACATAATTATGTGTAATGGGATTATCGAGATCGGAGCTGATGGGGCTAAATATATAAATTTAGATCTTAGCCTATGCTCTAAAGGATATGTAGATCTTATGTAAGATATTTGTTACATTAGGAAATAACAATTAAAACAACTTAAATAATAACGGGAGAATCATATAAGTGTTTTATAGATAAGCTTATATAGAAGCCATCCAACTATGTTTTGGTGGCTAAAGTGGCAGCCTATGGGATACCGGTTCTCATATTAAAGGAAGGAACGCAAAGGACAGTCGGTAGGCAGGCCCTGAGAAGCAATATTCTAGCAGCTAGAGCACTAGGAGAAGTTCTCAAGACTAGCTTAGGGCCTAGGGGCCTTGATAAGATGCTTGTTGATAGTTTTGGGGATGTCACAGTAACGAACGATGGTGCCACTATTGTAAAGGAAATGGAGATCCAGCACCCAGCAGCCAAGCTCCTTGTTGAAACAGCGAAGGCTGTTGATGCAGAGGTCGGAGATGGAACTACCTCTGTAGTTGTTCTCGCTAGCGCCCTTCTGGAGAAGGCAGAGAGACTTCTGGATCAGAATATACATCCCACGATAATTATTGAGGGTTATAAGAAGGCTCTGGATCACGCGCTCAAAATTTTAGACGAAGTAGCGATCAAGGTTGATATAGGTAACATAGAGACTCCCGAGGGCTTTGCAAAGTCTAAGGAGGAGCTTAAGAAAGTCCTCAACTCTATTCTGGCTAGCAAGTATATAGCTACACCAGATGTTATAGACAAGCTAATCGATATGACTGTAGAGGCGGCGCTGATCGCCACTGAGAGGAGAGGTGATAGATACGAAGTTATTCTAGATAATGTAAAGATTGAGAAGAAGAAAGGAGGATCGCTCTTAGATTCAAGGCTCATAAGGGGTGTTGTACTAGACAAGGAAGTAGTTCATCCTGGGATGCCCAAGAGGGTTACCAATGCTAGGATAGCTCTTCTAGATGCTCCTCTAGAGATAGAGAAGCCCGAGATCACAGCTAAGATCAGCATAACCTCTCCAGAACAGATAAAGGCATTCTTAGATGAAGAGGCAAAGATGTTGAAAGATATGGTAGATAAGATTGCTGCTGTGGGAGCTAATGTTGTGATCTGTCAGAAGGGTATTGATGATGTTGCACAGCACTTCCTTGCTAAGAAGGGTATCCTAGCTGTTAGGAGGGTTAAGAGGAGTGATATGGAGAAGCTCGAGAGAGCAACAGGTGGGAGGATAGTGACTAGTATAAGGGATCTCACGGAGAAGGATCTAGGATACGCTGAACTCGTAGAAGAGAGAAAGGTCGGCAATGATAAGATGGTGTTTGTCGAGGGAGCTAAGAACCCGAAGGCTGTTACAATATTACTTAGAGGAGCTAACGACATGATATTAGATGAAACAGAGAGGAGCCTTAACGATGGCCTGCACGCCGTGAGGAACATCATCAGAGAGCCAAAGATAGTGGCTGGCGGCGGTGCGGTTGAAGTAGAACTTGCCCTAAGGCTTAGAAAAATCGCTGAGAGTGTCGGTGGGAAAGAACAGCTTGCATTCCAGGCGTTCGCGGATGCCGTGGAGGAGATCGCAGCTATATTAGCAAGTACAGCTGGTATGGATGTGCTAGATACAATAATGAACCTCAGAAAAGTCCATGCTGAGGGGAAGGTATCAGCAGGAATAGATGTTCTTAACGCAAAAATCCTAGACGATATGACTAAAATAAATGTAATAGACCCTGTGCTTGTTAAAAAGCAAGTGCTAAAAGCAGCTGTTGAAGCGGCAACATCCCTCCTAAAGATAGACGATGTAATAGGGGCTGCTCCAAAGAAGGAAGAAAAGAAGGGCGAGGAAAAGAAAGGTACGGGAGAAGAGACAAAGACACCCGAGCTAGATTAAAACAAATAACGTGTTTTTGTATATTCTAATTGTTGATTTGTTTATTAATTTATTCTGGTATACCTAATATTTTAATTCTATCTCTTTCTAAGAATGAAGCTTTCAATTTTAATTACCATATTATAATATATTAATTAAAGTTTTATAATATCTCACCTGTCTTAAATATGTTTCTTTTTACCATATCTCGCTATCTATTATGTCTATTTGAGGCGACACTAAACTTATATTTTTAAGTTTTAGCTGATCCTTGTAGTGATGGATTGTTGTGATCCTTATAATGCTCAAAAGCTTTTAGATAGAATTTCGATCTATATCTCTGCTTCAGTAAGCGGTATAAGCTCTTCCTCACCGTTAGGATATCTTCTTCGGATCACCATTGGGAGTACCTTTCTGCGTATCTCTTCTTTGGCTATCTCTATGGGATCTCTGATTCCGAGCTCTTCAATATCTATAAGAGGTGGAGCTCCTAGTGCGAGTTGAAGTGCTCTAGCTGCTACTGCTCTGGCATATTCATATCTGGTGAGCTTTTTACCTCTAGCCCTATATACTGGGATCATTGTTACCGACGGCTCTGCGGAGCTCAATTAATTCACCGGAGATTCACTATTTCTTAGAAAACCTATAATTTTTAATAACAGATCGAGATCTCGGGCTTGTATGAGGCATTGATATTGAGTTTCTCCTCCAGATATTTTGCGAACTTCCTAGCGTTTTCACCACTTCTATATGCATCTACGATTACATATTTAGGCTTAGCTCTATCTATATACGTCACTAGATCCTCGAAATCCGAGTGTCCACTGTATGAGAAGATATATGTATTGCTGTCTATCATCCTATATAGCTCTTTTTCCCATCCACTTAGATACACCACTATATGCTTATATCCATTACTACTAATGATATTATCAAGCTTCTTGGAAGATGTGTGCGCAAAATATATATACCAGCCTTGCTTAATGATCTCCTCAGCTTCTTTGGTGCCCTCTAAAAATAGATCTCCAATTTTAACGCCGTATTTCTCAGCCACCTTTGATATCCTATACACCTTATTCCCAGCTATATATGGAGCAGCGATTCCGTATCTCCTAAGTATTTCCATAACCTCTTGTTGCTTACCATAATAAGCTTTTATAATAATAGGGCCTCTGGATAGAAGTTCACTCACAAAGTCTGCTAATAGCTCGTCGATAATATCCTTGTACGGCCTAACATATTCTGGAGAGCCATAGGTAGCCTCTGTGACTACTATATCGCTCTCAAGGATCTCTGTTCCAGATATGGGATCTTTAAAGTCACCGGTATACACAGCAGTAAGCCCTGTTTCAGAAACAAAATATGTCTGGATCGAGCCTACTATGTGTTTGCTTCTAAGGAATTTTAGAGTGCCATCCTCTAATCGGATCTCGCCTCCATACTCAGCTTTATATATCTTGTTGCTTGGCACATCTACGCCTAGTATACTCATTATTTCGAAGGTTGCCGGGTGAGCGATGATCTTGGGACTATTCTTTACCGATACCTCAATATCGATCATATGATCCGAATGGGCATGTGTCACAACCCTTATCCTGCGTGTTTCATGCCCATCTATAGATAAGCTCCTACCCAGAAGCACAGCCCCTTTACATGTTATACTTATCTCAGCAATCTCCAAGATCCCTAACCGCTTGTCCCCCGATGGTTGTTAATTATCGCTGATATTTATTTGTTTTGTGTTGTTTTGCCTCTTGATCCACAGGGTTTTTG
>JAVVGG010000032.1:0-13656 GCA_032249275.1 Desulfurococcales archaeon | reverse complement strand
AGTCTCGACACCCCTGCTAGCAATATCAATACTATCCCTAGTCTCAGGCGTTGGGGTTGCTGATACCCTCTACTGGGTATTTTTGGGAGGCTTCTTACCAACCCAGATCCCAGAGGCTATGTTAAGGGCTACACCTATATTGATAACATTCTTTGGGCTTTCACTAGCATATCTCGCCAGGATATGGAATATAGGTTCTGAGGGTCAGATCCTGCTTGGAGCTGTTGCATCTGCATGGATCGGACTACATTTGGGCGGGCTAGGAATCCTCGGGATTATAGTCTCCATCGTATTCGGAGGTCTATGTGGTGGGCTGTGGGCCTTGATCCCAGGTGTTCTCAGAGTATATAGAAGTGCTAATAAGGTATTCAGCACACTGGTTATGAACTATCTAGCCCTCTACCTAGTCAGCTACCTCTTGCAGGGACCTCTAAGAAGCCCCACCTCCCTCTTCCCAGAGACAGTTATCCTCGGCAAGGATCTATGGGTTGAGCCTTTAATCCCGGGCACGAGGGTAAACGCCTTTGTACTTATATCGCCAGTCGTTATAGTCCCAGCAACATATATATTGATTGCCAGGAGCACCCTTGGGATCAAGCTGAGGGTTGTTGGAGATGATATTGAGAAGGCTAGATACTTCGGTGTGGATACAGGAAGGGTTATAATGGTTACCATGTTTCTCAGCGGCTTTCTAGGTGAGGTCGCGGTTTCTTCAGAGGTTCTCGGGATCCACCATAGGGCTCTACCATCTATCTCCCAGGGATATGGCTATCTAGCTATTCCAGTCGCTGTAATAGCGTCCCTCGAGCCCGGGCTGATCCTGCCCCTCTCGATCTATCTAGGCGGAGTGGTCAACGGGATCGGGGCGGCTCAGATGAATCTCTCAATCCCTTCGGGAGTTTCATATGTTATCCAAGGTGTTCTCCCCATAGCATCTCTACCAATGACTAGGATGGGGAGGCGATGAATATGGATCTATCCTCTGTATCTGGCTTTATAGGAAGCGTGTTAGCGATCTCAACACCATTGCTTCTAGATGCATCGCTAGAGCTTTTGGTGCAGAGAAGCGGTGTGATCAACCTAGGTGTAGAGGGGCTATGTTGATAGGTGCTTTCACAGCATATAATGTAACGCTACACACATCTAACTCCCTTTCAGGGCTTCTATCCGCTATAGCTCTGGGGTCGCTGGTTTCTATTATATTTACCATCATGACGGTATATATGAAGCTAGATCAGATCGTCGTTGGAGTATCAATAAGCATGACCTCAATAGGGCTCACATCATATCTATATAGGCTTATAACAGGCTACAGTCCTCCCCCCAAGATAGAGTCAACACTAAGCGATATAGCATTCCCAACTCTAAAGAGCATCCCAATAGCAGGTGAAACTATATTCCAGAACCCCTTAACACCTATCTCACCAGCCCTTCCAATAGTCTCTTGGCTTTTGCTGGGTAGAAGCGTGGCAGGGGCTATGATCAAGGCTTCAGGTGAGGATCCCGGCAGGGCCTGCAGGCTAGGTGTGGATGTAGCTATGATCAGGTTTATCCTCCTAACCCTGGAAGGCGCGGCCTCTGGAGCTGTGGGAAGTCTCCTAAGCATCTGTTACTACGGCTCCTCTTTAGAGAATATAAGGGCTGGGCGGGGCTATCTAGCTGTGGCCCTTGTAATTCTATCTAGCTGGAGCTCTGTCAAACTCCTCCCAGCTGTATTGATCTTCGGCTTAGCCGATGTTGTCCAGCTTAGATTACAGGCCCCGGGCATCATAGAGATCCCATATCAGCTGGCATTATCGATGACATATTAACACTAGCGATCCTAGCTATATCGGGCGGGGGCGGAAGAGCCCCTAGATCCCTTGGATCCTCTGAATACGAATGCTAAAACACCGATCTCTATGAAAAGATCGATCCGCATCCTAGATCTAGCCTATCTAGGCCTAGCCCTACCAGAGATAAAACCTTCGCTACACATGCTACAGAGCTAGCATAAACGCTGAGAAAGAGCTAGGAGGATCCGTGTTAAAATATTGAATGCTGCAGTATTAAATAAGAGTATTAAATATATGTTTAGCACAACAATATAAAGGGTTGGCTGGCTAGTGCAGATTGACTATGAGAGGATGTCGAGCGAGGAAACGTCAAGAGACTCATCATAGTAGCTGTTAATGTTGACAAGAAGCCTATGAAAGAGCAAGGGGGCTAGGTGTTGATGTTATCTATGGAACTATGATAGAGTGAGATGCTATATTGCTAATATGGGTGTATAGCATATCATCTAACCTTTTCCCAGCCTTAGGGAAGAGACTTTCAGTTGTTGTAACTCCTACAGGCAATACTACGCTAGGAAACCCTTTTAGGAGGATTGTCAGAGAAATATGTGACATAGAAGGCGAATCGCGATCGCCTAGATGGAAATGCTAGCAGCAATATCTAAGGATTCGCTATTTATAGCCGGAAGCCTCACTCTTGAGCTGAGGGGGTCGTGAGATGCTTAATTAGTACTTCTAGATCTATCTATATGGAGCCCTTTGCACGAGGAGAGATGTTCTGATAAGGTTGATAGAGTCTATGGTGTTATAAATAGATATCTAGGCATGATTATTGAGGTCATGGATAAAAATATAGAGAGGGTTGATGAATATGTAGAGCTTTTACAACATCTATATCCTAGATCATCTAGGGAGGGGTTGCTAGAGCTTCTCTCTATACATACAGCCCTGCAGATATTGGTAAACGTATTTGTGGGTATGTATGTGGCGGGGGATAAGGATATAGATAGCATATGCTATGGTCATGGGCTTGAGAGGTATGGGATTTTAGCATATCCCCTACTATGGTGGAGATCTGGCAGGAGAGGCGATGACCTCTTCATAAGGATCTGTAGGGACATTGCCCGAGAAGCTAAGATGATCAGCGCTGCTGACATAGCCTTCGGAAATATCTTTGACAGGATATATAGCAGGCTTGTTGGAAGAGGCAATAGATATTATGTAGGTGAATACTATACGCCCCCATGGGTTGCCAGAGTAGCTGTTGAGAGGGCAAGCATCTATAGCGGGGGTCTGATTAACAGGATCTTCGCTGACCCTGCATGCGGATCTGGGGTTTTCCTAGTACAGGCTTTAAGAGTTAAGACTTTTATGGGAGAAGATCCTCTAAAGGCCTTTCGAAGCATATGGGGGATCGATGTAAACCCAATAGCAGTTATAATTTCGAGGGCCAGGATTCTCATTGCCTTTAAGATACTATCTGGCATAGATCCCAAGGAGGCGCCCAGGATCTTCCATACAGATTTTATTGGTACTCTCACAGGATACATGGATACTCTCTATAGCGCTGAGAGGTCTATTACCTCACCCCCCATAGAAGATCAAAGAAAAGCTTGGGATCTAGGTAAGGGGTTGCCGGGAACAGATATAATTGCTACAAACCCCCCATGGCTGGAGCTGAACGAGCTTCCTAGGAGCCCCTGGGGAGAGCATGTTAGGAGATATGTTAGGGATAACATTGTTAAGGGTTGCAGAGATCGCATCCCAGGGCTCTCTAAATATGCTTGGAAAGGGGATCTCTCAGCAGTATTTCTAGATCTATCCCTGGGAATCGTTGGTAGAGGAGGCGTAGTCGGGATCCTACTCCCGGCTAACCAATCCTATAGCGGCTCTCCATCACCGCATGGGGCTGGCAAGCTGCTCACTCTAACAGTTATCAGGAGGTGGAGAGCCTCTGGAGAGATCCTTTATATAGGAGATGTCTTTGGCCATGGCGTGAGTGCCTCTCTTGCTATTCTCAAGAGAAACTCCGATCTACCTGGATGTTGATCTTATCCTCATGGAGAATGCAGCGAGGGATATGATCATCTGTGCTGCGAGATTCGCTACGGATACATAGACATATATATGATCGATGTGCAGGACGCCTGAATATACTTGGAGGAGGAGACTAGCAGACGCGGTGGGAGGGAGGATCGCTATCCATCTCACCCATTCGGGGAGAAGCGTTATTGGATAGTAAACAGGTGGGAACACCGAGAGTCCAAGGCCCAATATGCTTGCTAGAGGCCATACAAGCCTCTCAGTTCTAATATAGGTTGATATAAGGAATACCATGAAGGAAACAGTGATCCACAGGGATGCTGTGAGAAGCAATAAGTAGACCAGCCCGAGCAGGTCTCTCACAAGCCCATAGATATATAGAAGCAGGAGGAAACCGGCTATCGAGGGGCTACCCCAAATATATGCTGATAGTGCCAGCCCGAGTATATATGACCAGTAGGGTGTTGGTGTTGCGAGGAACATCTCTTGAAGCTTAAGACTAGATCTATACCATATTATATCACCGAGAAGACCAAATGTGGAGGAGGCCATCGACAGCACAATGCCCCCTATCAAGGCGTAGCTTATAGCCTCCTGCCTACCTATAACGAGGACTAGGAAGAAGAAGGAGAAGGGGGATAGGAATGAGGATATAACCCAGAGTGGGTTGTTCCTCATGGGTATATATCCGTTGAATACTGCTAGATAGATCATAGATCTAAGGCTCCTCATAAACCCCATATAGATCTCCCCCATTGAGTATCAATATATCAGCCACGCCAACAGATCTCACCCTAGCCCTTACACCAGCCCTCAATATAGATCTTAAGGCTATCTCCACATCAGATTCCTCCCTATAATAGCTAACGGTTATACCCCCTATCCTCACCACCCTGTCTCCCTCTATCTCTGCCCCATCCCCATATACCTCGAGAACCCTCGAGAAGCCTATCTCCTCCACAACCCTTCTCAGAGGTCCCTGGGCAACAACTCTTCCAGAGACCATGGCAACGACATAGTCTGCTATAGCCTCTACCTCATCTGGATTATGGCTCGTCATAACTATCGTAGATCCCTTGCCCCTTATCTTCAGCAGGTTACTCCAGAAGCCTCTCCTAGCTATTGGATCCAACCCCGACGTGGGTTCGTCTAGAAAGATCAGCTCGGCCTCCGACGCGATCGCGGCTGCAGCTACAACCCTCTGCTGGGTTCCCATAGATAGCTCGTTACACTTGGTATTGATATACCTTTCCAGCCCCAGCTCAGACAGTATCTCCCTAGCCCTCCTCAGAGCCTCGGATCTTGGTAGCCCTCTATAGGCTAGATATGTTGATATGAACTGAAGAGGAGTTGAGAAGCCGGGGGGAAGACTTCCTTGGGGCATGAGGGCAACCCTGTTCCTAACATTCTCAGCCCCTTCTGTGGCATCGATTCCGAGAACCTCTATATAGCCTTTTGTAGGTCTCAGAACCCCAGCAGCTATTCTTATGAAGGTAGTCTTGCCAGCCCCGTTGCTCCCTACAAGAGCTGTGATCTTCCCGCATGGCACATCTATAGAGACCCCTTTCAAAGCTTCAACTCTGTTCCCAAATATCTTCCAAAGGTTCCTAGACGCTATACAGGTCATACTATGGCCCTCTGACCATGGACAGCCATAGAGATAATGTATAAGAGAATATTAAGCCCTGGCTTATCGTAAAAACGAGGGCCAGCTATAGTAACACAGCTTCTAGATAGAGATCCACTGGTGAAACATGTTTATAATTGCTTATGGTCCGAGGAACTCCTCAGGCTTTGGCGGCTCTGGCTTCAGCCCTTTCCTCTCTCTTATCCTGCGAATGAGATCTGGCAGCATATTATCAGGCACAGGCGCCCACCTACTGAACTCTGTTCCCCAGAGTGCTCTGCCAGAGGTAACGCTCCTCAGAAGTGCTGCGAGGTCCATGCCCTCTGCTATAGGTATCTCTGATATTATTCTAACCCAGTTGCCGTATAGCTCTAAAACATCTATTATCCTGCCTCTCTTCTTACTTATGACACCTGTCACGTCACCTATATAGTCCGATGGGATCTTTATGTCTAGCTTCTGTATAGGCTCTAGAAGTGTTGGCTTTGACATGAGCATCCCAGCATATATAGGATTCCTAGTCGCTGGGTAGAGCTGTGCAGGGCCTCTGTGTGCAGGGTCCTCGTGGATCACGGCATCGTGGAGAATCACCTTCACACCCCTAACAGGCTCTCTGGCAAGCGGCCCCTCCCTCATGGCCAGCCTAAAGCCCTGTATAATCGTGTCCCTAACCTCTCTTAGATGCTGGACACCGCTTGTCATGTCAACAAATACATTTATGTTCTCGTCTATAGCCCATATCCTCCTAGCTTCGTCATAGTCCCACGACGCCTTGTCCCTTAAGATCTTTGCCCTCTCACGCGGATCCTGATCCTCTGTCACATCACCAGAAGCTATAAGGGCTATCGTCTCCTCGTTCAATGGCTCAACGCTTATATAGAGCTTGTTATGCTTATTAGGAGACTTCCCCTCTAAAACCTGGCTCTTACCCCTTATACTCTCCCTATACACTATCAGGGGCTGTGATGTGTTTACCTCAACGCCATAGTTCTCTTTGAGGAGGGTTAGGGCAACTTCTAGATGGACATGGCCCATCCCTGATAAGAGGTATTCGCCTGTCTCCTCGTTGATGCGGAGGACTAGGTTGGGATCCTCTATTGTGAGCTTCTTCAGAGCATCTATCATTTTGGTGAGCTCTGCAGGGTTCTTAGGCTCGAGAGCTATGGTCACCACGGGCTCCGATATATATGAGATCTTCTCGAATGGAACCATCATATCCCTGAATCTAGGATCTACAACAGTCTCTCCAGACCTAGCTCTGTCCAGGCCAAGCACAGCAGCTATATTGCCAGCCGGTAGCCTCCCCACCTGCTCCCTGAAAGGCCCCATATATATGCCCACCTGGAGGGCTCTCTGAGAGATCTTGGAGTTGACCAGATATAGCTCCCTCCCCTCATCCAGCACACCCGAGAGTATCCTGCCAGTTGCTACGAACCCTGCATGGGGGTCGTGCCTCATATCGTTTATAAGAAACACTGTTGGGCCGTTGGGGTCTGCCTCGAGCATTGCCCTACCGATCTCCGAGTCTAGGGAGCCCTTCCAGATCTTTGGTATTCTATATTTCTGCGCCTCCCTCGGGTTTGGCACATGCTTTATAACCATCTCTAATATAGCCTCGTGGATAGGTATCTTCTTCTGGAGAGCCTCAACATTCTCCCTCTTACCGCTCTCATAGGCAGCTATGAGATCAGGTATCTTCACCCCCTTCCTCTGGCTATATGGGATTGTAAGGCCTATCTTATCCCTCGCAGCTCCGAATGCCACATGCCCCTTAACAGGGTCCAGCTTCCAAGCCTGCCTGAACTCTGGCTCTGCATATGTCTCTATTAGGTTGTTGACCTCCCTGATGATCTGGACGAATCTATTCTGTATCTCCTGAGGAGTCATCCTAAGCTCTCTGATTAGCCTATCTATCTTGTTTATAAATAGAAGGGGTCTCACCCTCTCCTCCAGAGCCTGCCTCAACACAGTCTCGGTCTGGGTCATAACCCCTTCGACGGCGTCAACAACAACTATTGCTCCATCGAGCACTCTCAGGCTTCTAGATACTTTGCCGCTGAAGTCCACATGTCCAGGGGTGTCGATGAGGTTGATCACATATGGCTTGCCCTCGAATTCGAAGTATAGGCTTATATTCGCGGCCTTAACAGTTATGCCCCTCTGCTGCTCAACAGTTAGATAGTCCATAGCCAGTATTTCTCCCGCTAGCTTCTCAGAGATTATCCCTGCAGCAGCTAAAAGTGTGTCTGTGAGGGTTGTCTTTCCATGGTCTACATGGGCTATAATACCTATGTTCCTAACCTGCTCAGGGTTACCAACGATCTTGAGGATCTGCTCGACTGTCTTGTATCTAGGCAACCTATCCCTACCATGTTATATGGGTATAGAAACTATATAGGATTAACGCTCCACCACGCTACCTCCCAGGGATCCTAAGGATCTTCGAGATCGCCATGCTAACCGCCATAGATATGATTAAAACCCCTGCCAGGGTTAGCACAAGGATAGCCGATGCCCTGTGGATCAGCTGGGGATCATATACTATGAGCCCGGCTATCAGAGGGGTTATAGGTGATGGATGTGAGGCTGACACGCTTATACTTCCAATCAGTATGAGGCTTGTGCTCACCTCGGTGGCAACCTGGATAGATGATATGGCATGCCCGGCCCTGATCGATGTGAAGGACATCGGAAAACCTATCCCCCACATGTTTCTAAATGGGCTGGAGCCCAGGTTCTCCGAAGCCTCCTCATATGACCTCGGGATCCTCTGGAGGGAAGCCTCGACAGGTCTAACCATATATGGCATCCTCCTAACAGTGTATGTAGCGAGGAGATAGATCCAAGGTAAATATACAGGGTCTAACCAGGATCCTCTGAATATGTTGTGGAACATCTGGTAATAGGCTATTCCAACAGCAACCCCCGGGATCACTAGGGGAGCTATGGAGAGTATCTCGACTATGAGAGCCTGAACCCCTCTATACCTCATAGATATGTATGATGCCATATACCCTAAAACCGTTATGAGACTCGAAGATATAGCTGTATATATAAGTGTATTTATAACAGCTCTATAGTAGTATGGAGTTACAACCACAGAGATATAGTTATCAAAACCTGCAAAACTCGGTAGGGGCTTCGAAAACCACCCCTCTGTGAATGAATATATAAGCACTAGCAGATTAGGGGTTAGAGATATAGTTAGAAGGGCTATTGCGAGAACCCTTACAACAGATCCCCAGAGACCGGGTGCATCTATATATATCATCCTAGCAGATATAACCCCGAATCTAGAGGAAACAAGATATCTATAGAATATCAGTAGAATAGCTATTGATATAGCCACCATTATCAAGACATAAGTGACGATCCTGGGGCTAACCTGGTAGCCGTATTCAGATATGAAGCCGAAATATGCCTGGTAAGATATAAGGTTTCTCGCATAGTTATGTCTGCTAAAGGCTATGGGACCGACTAGATCTTCAAGGGAGAGGATGAAGACTAGAGATGCAACAGCTATAATAGCAGGCCTCATAAGGGGTATGAGTATTCTATAGACAGTTGCCCAGATCGTCCCACCGAGGTTTGAGGAGGCGTCCAACATAGATCTATCTATGTTCTCCGCATAGGATAGAAGGAGTAGGTGGGAGAGTGGGTAGAAGTGGATCACCTGGTAGATCGCGACACCAGCTATCCCGTCGACAGCAACCCTATACCCCGATCCCAGGAGGCCTAGGAGCTGGTTGAGAAGCCCATAGTCCCTGTGGAATATATGGATAACAGCGTATGCAGATAGAAAGGGCATGGGTATCGATGCTATTAGAGGGATTAGATATCCTATCAACCATCTACCCCTATTCATGCTGAGGGTAGCTATGACTGTGAACATGGAGAGGGGGATCACGACGGCTGTGACTGCAAGGGATAGTAGGATTGAGTTTAAAAGGGGACCGAAGTCATACCCAGCTATATATATGAGTTTATGGCCACTATACTCATATACCGTATATAGATTCCCATCGGGTGGGATCTTGAGGTTTAGAACCGTATCGAGTAGGTAGTATGGAGAGGCGCTTGTGGTGAATAGATATATGAGGGGTGCTATTAAAAGGGCTGTGAATATTGTGAGAAAAGCTATTGATAACCTGTTAAACCCCTTCTCAGCCAGCCATCTTCACCCTAGGCTCGATAGTATCGAGCTATATCTTGTAATAGCCGCCCTCTTAACAGATGATTTGAAGGCATCCACATTAGCTGGGCTTGTAAGCATATTGTTTATCTTGGAGGCGAATTCCTTTGTAAACACAGATTTTGTTCCGTTGAACTCTATCTCGAGGGGTGATCCTATTTTGTGGACTAGATCCTCTAGGTCTTTCTGAGAAAGCTTCCCAGCCTGGTATAGAGATACAGCTTTAGTCCATATTCTCTTGAGAAGGCTATTAGCATCGGGATCCGCTATAGATGCCTCGAAATAGTATATGGCTGAGAACTCCCACTTAGAAGCATCCTCCGGGTCATATGGATATATGTTGCCCTCAGCCCTCCTATAGATCTCCTCGAGAGCGGTGCCCCTAGGCAGCTGGTATGGTAGGTAGTAGAATAGCTCTGCAAGTGCCTTCTGCCCCTCATCACTTAATAGCCAGAGTATGAATGCCTCAGCTGCGGCCTTGTTCTTCGTATTCCTCGCTATGGCCACAGGACTTATATCTGGTAGCAAGCCCTTCTCAGCTATTATAAACTCGGCCTTACCACCACTGGCATTCACAGCCCTCAAGCCATATACCAGCACTGTCGGGGCTGCTCCCGAAACACCTGAGGCAACATCGTCTCTAGCTCTCTCAGAGCTCTCAACGATCTTTGAGTTAGCCCCTATTATAGTTAGTATCTCCCAACCCCTATCCCAACCATATTTCTGCAGGATCAGCTGTATCGTTCTCGCTGCTGTTGTACTCTTAGAAGGTGTTGGGAACGATATAGCTGGATCTTCTTTGAGTAGGGAGGCTGAGAAGTTGGGAGAGGCCAGATCCTCCCACGATCTTGGCTTTGGAAGCGAGTATCTAGATAGATAGTCGTTGTTAACAGTGAAGCTGAAGATCGTTCTAGAGGCTGAGAGGAAGCATATGTTGCCCCTCTCATCTCTAAACATTTGAGCACCTATAGAGCTCGCCCTCGATATTATCTCGCTATTGGTTATAGGCTCTAGATATCCATCTCTACATAGAGAGGAATAGACAGCATAGCCCCCCACGAAGAATATATCCACGGCCCCGCTCTCAACGAAGGATCTCCACTTACCAACATCCTCCTTCCTAAACTCAACATCGACAATCCCGGCTCTAGATGCTAGCTCGCTTTTAAGAAACCTCTCCCTAAGAGCATTCCCCTCCTCAGGAGCAAGCCTTGTGATCACAACCAGCTTCACTTCTCTCTTCTGCTGCATCTGGGGAGCTCCCCCGGATAGTAGCCAGACGCCTATAGATGCTGCGATCACTACCACAGCTACTATCCCTATGATCAAGGCTCTGCTCGGCATTCTAAACACCTAGTAATAATATCCTGATCAGGCTTTAAAGAGTAGCTATAGAGTATCTATAGCTGTGGAAGATATTGTGGATAAAAAAGGGTTTTAGTCCTTTCTAGCAACTGTTATTTCTATCGTAGATACTCTCGAGGTCCTGCCACCCTCTCTAGAAACTTCTTGGCTGCCGATGTTAATGCTCGTAACAGATAGCTTGTCCTTTAGGAACCTGCTCCTAAGGATCTCTACTGTGTCTACAGCCTTGCTTATAGCCCTTCCCCTAGCCTTTATAACCACCTTGTCCATACCCTGGTTGAACAGTGTTAGGGTGGCTAGGACGTAGTTTATAGCTGGTTTCTTACCCACTAGAACCACGTTCTGGGGCTGCTGAACCATTTCTCCGCCCACCGCAGCCCAGTATATGATGAAGAGCTTAAATATCTTTCTCCGCAAAACGATCGAAGATCTATATTGTCAAAACTAAGATCTATGTGAAATTAGAGACACCCTTGCCCTTCAGGCCTTTCTAAAGCCTCGTTAGCATCTTCTAGCATGTGTGCCCAGCGATAACCCTTAGCATCCCAGGAATAGAGACTCGGCTGCTCCCACAACCAGTTCTGACCTCCTCCCCGCTCTGAAGGATAAGGCTTTTGGTTGCAAATCTAAATGCTAGTAGGGGTCTCTCACTTCTCAAGGCTATAACGTTGGATTTGATGATCGCTGCACTATTTCCAGTATCTAGGCGGTTCGCTTCTTCTCTTAACCTCTTTCCCTTCCCACGTGAATCTCCAGTACCCTCTTCCGGGATCTTCTAAAGCTATATTTAGCTCGCTTATCATTTTATCGCTCAGCAGAATTTCATCTGCTATAGGCGATATAACGGCGTCAGCTTCAACAAAAGACATGTCTATATCTTCCACAACTACCTTAACTTTAACAACCCTCGAGGCCACCCAAACTCTTAGTGGGCCACCTGCTGTGTCAAAGACTGTCTCTTCGAGATTCTTCTCTGGAGGCCATAGGCTAAGTATTTCAGCAGCCTCTATAGGTAGTAGCACCTGCGGGGTTTCGGATTCATACCCGCTGTTTGCTAGGGCACTCGCAACAATCTCTTTTCCATTCCTAGCTATTCTCACCCTCACTCTTACGGCCACATATATCCCTCTTAAAACCTTTTATCCTTCCAACCCTAGTCCTATGATCCCTTATCAGGCCTATAAAAACCCTTCCCATAGTCTGTCCCCACCACTACTTTAGTGCCAAGCTACACTAAAAACTTCTCTTTACGATCAAGAGCTTCAGCAATCAACATAATATCTGCAGAGACAGCTTTTAAAAGGAATCGTCCTGATGCTCTCGCCAATTAGCTTCAGAGAATGTTTTGCAATCTCGAAATCCGATTCAACTGTTACATGTACGCCTCTATCTATATTTGATCGAAGAACCTCACCTTAACACTCTCCTCGCCTCCTGGTGCTATTCTGAGTTTCATATTTGGTTTATAAGGTTTGTCGCCGGGTTCTTCTGTAGAGATCTACAATGCGGTGAGGGTGGAGACCCGAGCGGGACTTACACAGATACCGAGAGGTAAAAGAAAACCTAGGGTGTGGGGTTTCCCCACAGCGATGAACCTGAGGAATCGATTAAGGCGGAACTGTGGGTAGGGGTCACCCAAAGCGGGTGGAGCCCTGTGATATGGATCCCGGTGAAAGGGGATCCTGAGGGCGATAAAGCCATGGGAAGAGGGCTTGGCAAAACTAAGCCCAATGAAACCTAAACCCCGGTAGATAAATCAGTGGATAAAAAGGCTATAGAATTGAGAGAGAAGTTCGGGTTTCATCAGTCTTTATTTGCTAAGCACTCTTTCCTTGGCTTCACCGCGTCAGGCAAAGCTTTCACTGCTTCGCCGCGTTTTGCATCCACCGCCTTGGACGACTCCAGCCCACAGTTCCGCCTTAATCGATTCCTCAGGTTCATCGCTGTGGGGAAACCCCACACCCTAGGTTTTCTCTTCTATCTCCTCTTGCCTTCTAGGTGTCTCCTCCTAATGTTTATAGATGCAACCCTATGCCTATTCATCTTTAATCCACATCTAGGGCATTCGAAGTTATGCCCCTCTTGGGTCTCCACAACATACCCGCATCTTGGGCATTCCCTAGAGGTGTTGCTAGGATCAAGAAGGCACGAGAGATGGGGATAGATACAGAGAGAGCAATAGCTATACTAACAGGATCAGGACTAAAAATGATCCAAAACATAAAAACAATAACAAAAGAATAGAGCAAAACAACCACCCCAAGACCGGCCCCTAAAAACAATAACAACAAGCACAAAGGACGGGATACCAGGATAATAATTCATAATCCCAAAACAAGCCATTAACTAGAGAAAATAAAAACAAAGACAAGAACATCTGAGAAGGCGTAACATTTATAAGTTTTTTTTTAATAACTTCATGGGTACTAGATTGAAGAAACCAGCCCTAGCCCTATCAGTAGCCCTAGCAATAGCCATAATCCTATCATACGCCTTTGCCAGCGTCTTCGTCTATTACCCATTAACTGTTAATCTATCGCCTGTGAGCCCTCCAATTAAGTTCCTAGCTGGTAGCAATGCTAATCAGAGTGACCTCGGAGGTGGTGGCAGCCCATACACTAGCAACACTATAGGTGTTACTATAGGTTCTGATG
>JAVVGG010000031.1:0-13851 GCA_032249275.1 Desulfurococcales archaeon | reverse complement strand
TTCAGCAAAACCGCTCCATAAAATGATATATCAACCCTTATAAACTTTTATGAAAACCAAACCAGTTTCTTGAGGCTCTTGATTATAGCCATATGGTTTTGGCTTAGAATGAGGGGTCAAGGCTGCCTTTTATCCCTTTTATTATTGATCACCTCCTCGACTTCCCTCGCTATTCTCATTATCTCTTTAGATGCCGGAGACTCTGGATATTGATCTAGAATCGAGACACCTCTATCGTTGCTCTCAGCTATTCTGGGATCTAGAGGTATTTTTCCCAGGAGCTTTGTACCAAGGGCTTTGCTGAGCTTCTCCCCACCGCCCCTTCCAAATATATAGTATTCCTTTCCATGTTCACATATAAAGTAGCTCATATTCTCTATAACGCCTATGATTGGTATCTCCTTATCCAGGCTTGCTCTAGCCATCTCAACGAATCTTATAGATTTTGCAACTACATGGGAGCTTACCTCGGATGGAAGGGTTACAAATATGAGGCCATCGATTCTAGGCACTGTCTGCACAAGGTTTAGCGCGTCATCACCTGTGCCTGGTGGCATGTCTATTAATAGATAGTCCAGCTCACCCCACTCGACATCTTCTAAAAGCTGTTGGAGAACCCTCACTTTTATAGCTCCCCTCCAAATTACAGGGGTTGTTTTATCGCTTAGCATAAGATCTATAGATACGACCTTCACGCCACCATACCCTTCAGCAGGCTGTATCCTAGGCATCCCAGGGGTCTTCGCAACAACCTCTAGGAGGTCCTGTTTAACACCCAGCATAATCGGCATCGATGGCCCGTGGAAATCCATATCGAGCACCCCAACCCTTTTCCCAATCTTACTGAGAGCCATGGCAAGAGAGGCTGTAACGAATGACTTCCCAACGCCCCCCTTCCCACTTAAAACGGCTAATATGTTGCCCACATCCCTGAGGTTCTCAAAAGCCTTCGTACTAGGCTGCGGAGGTGGGGGTGTGGGGCCGCCGCCCTGCTGGATCCTTACACCTCCCCTACTGCCTACACCTCCTATCCTATATGGATTTGACAAAATAGCTACCAATTTATAATCCTACTAGAAAGCATATATAGCGATAACTTCATCTATGAGACCACCGGCTCCCGAGATCGCCTCTGATCTCTTTCCAACCCTAAAAAGACGGATTCCATGGTTTTTTCACAAATTTTATTATATTTAATCATTATGCTTATAATGCATGCTTATATATCCCCTCATGGTAGATATAGCTGGGCTGGAAATCCTGAAGAGAATATTTGAAAAAGTGGTTCCAAAGACGCCTGAGATAGAGATTATGGAGAACCTGAGAAAACACCTAGATCTATCTCTCAAGGCTATAGATATAATATATAGCCTGATAACGGATTGCAAGGATTATGGTGAAGCTACGTTAAAAGCTAACGAGGTTCTCCTAATGGAGAAGGAGGCAGATAATCTTACCGAAGAGACATTCACAAAGATCCTCAAGGGATCTATCCCTCCAGCCCTTGTATCTGAGCTTCAATATCTAGTGGATAAAACAGACGATATAATGGATAGAATATATTTCATAGGTATGGAGCTTGCCAGGGCCTATAAGAATAGACTTGTATATAATGAAGAGCTGAAAACCATCTACGCCGACATAGTGTTGATGATAAGTCTCGCCAAATCTGGGGTTCAGAAACTCCAAGAGCTATATATAACAGCTTTTAAGAATAAAGAGAACACGATGAGGCTCAGGGCTGAGATAGATGTGATCGAGGATAGAATAGATGAGGTTAAGAACCAGGCGTTCAATAAAATCTATGAGAGCAAGGGTCTAAGACCTATAGAGATCTTCCACGCTATAGAGTTAATCAGAGTTGTAGACGACATAGCAGATGCTACAGAAGATGCTGCCCATGCAGTTGTTAGGCTTGAGAGCATCGTTATTTCATAAAATTAATAATATATATACAGGCATGGGGACGATAAACAATATATTCTAGGTGTTGATATGTTTATATATAAGTCTACTTCTATTTTCTTTAAATAGGTGGGTATAATCCCGGATATGGCATCGATCCCAGCTAAGAGACCCTATCTAGTAATAGCTATATGGATTGTAGCCCTGGTATCTCTATACCCCTTCTTCGCATCTCTCGAATCGCTTACCTCAGCAGCAGAGGAGAGCCTCCTCCCAAGGGATTCTGAGAGTTCTAAAGCTAGCTCCCTATTATCTATGATCTCAGGCGACAGTAGATCTGATATAATATATGTTTCAAATATAAATATAAGTGATCCGAGAACCGCGCTAAATATCTCTAAACTGATCTATAGCATAGATATCTCGGGTAATATCAGAAGCATCGGTGGATATCCGCAGGCGGTTACAGAGCTATATAGAAATGTAGAGAATATATCGAACATCTCTATCGTGGCAGCGTCTATAGGTACTAAAGATCTTCTAGAGCTTACCCATAATCTAGAAAAGAATCTTTCAATAACTATTAGTGGATTCAAAAATATATCACAAGCCCTTCTATATATTAGAGAAGCACTCACAACTATAGATGCCAACTTCACTTACGCTGTAGATCTTGCATATAGATTCTCAAGAAATATATCGAATTACGAGAATGGATTACGAAATATTGATAAAATATACTCAGAGCTCTATTGGCAGGCAAATAATTATTCAAAGAGGGTCTCGATTCTAAGGGAGGGTCTAATAGATAGCGATGTAAATAGAGACAACATATCGACACTATATCTATTCACATGGTGGCAGACAGCGAGAACAGTATATTACTACAATATATCGGGCACAGAGTATATAGCCTATACAAATCTAACAACAATAAATCCGAATCTGGCTCCTCTACCTCCTGACATAGCTTACACACTATATAGAGGTTTCGCCAACCTAACCGGGTTAGGAGTCCACCCTGATATAGCTATATCTAGATTAGCGTCTGAGATCTTAATGCCAAGGATCTTAGGTAAATACATCCCGAACGCCTCTGAGGAAGAGATCTTAGTGTTGATTGAGATCGTGTCGAGGGCGTGGCAAGACATATATGGGAGTCTCTCTACATGTCTTTACTGCTCTCTATCACCGCCAGATCAGAATAGCTCTCACATAATATCTCAGATATCTCTTCTTAATAAAATGCTCTCACTCAACAATAGGCTTTCATCGAGGATTAAGGATAATGGTGGAACTTATTTAGAGGATATAGTATATAGAGCCATTGTTTCGCAGGGAGTAAGCGAGGATCTTGCCAAGAGCTTAGCAAGAATAATAGTACATGGCAACGTAACAACGAGATATGTGGCCGAGATAGTTATTAGAGAGGCAACAAAGTATATGAGTGATCTATCCGGCTACTCAGCATATATATCTGAAATCATAGTATTGCTGGATCCGGATGCAAGAGGCTCTATATGGGGAAATAGGGATAAGGCTGTAGAAGCCTTATCGCTTCTAGTAGCTAGGATGGGCAATATCGATTATAGTGTGGCGAGAGCAATAGTTGATCTTGGATATAGAAATGCTTCTAAAGAGGATATAATACCGGTTATAAGATCATATATTTCGATCGCCGCTGAAAACATGAGTAAAGGAGTTCTGAAAGCATCTGATATATCCTATATCTTAGAGAAATACGATCCAAACGCGACAGGAGCTCTTGCCAGGATAGCTATAGTTAACGCTACAGTAGATCTATTTCTAATCACGTCAAAGGGCACTCCATATGGGGAGATGCTAAGTTCTATCCCAGCCAGTCTGCTGGAAAGCCTAGCCAGAAGCGAGGACCCTGTATATATTGCGAAGACCTTTTTCCTATTACAAGCACTTGAGAAGATCCAGGGATATCTAGGTAGTAACAGATATCCGCAAAAATCTGTTGAATCCTTGAAAGAGCTGGTTTCATATATTGTGAATACATATCCCAACCAAACTACGGAAAATATATATATGTATATAGTTAACATCACATCGATCTCTATTGAAGAGGAGGCTATGGAAAGGGGTTATACGATCAACGCCTCATATTCAGAGCTGATCTCAAAGCTAGCCCTTCAAGTAGCACTAGGCGAGCTAAGGTTAGAAGAGGCTGTTGAGAATGCTTCTAATAAGATCTTCGGAGATCTATATAGAAGTACCTTGGATATCTTAATAGGTAAGATCGTAGGCGAAGGAGGAAAATCCTTTATTGTGATATATACACCAACTGGCTCAGATCCATATGTAACTAGTAAGGACTTCTTTTCAAAGGTATCTAATGCGATTAAAAAGGAATATCCAGAGGCCTCTATACTCTGGACTGGTAGCAACGTTATAAACGAGGATCTCAAGAGGATCTCTTCAGAAGATGTTGCGAGAATTTCCAGGGTTAGTGAGATCCTTGTTTTCGTGGTGCTTCTAGCGATACTTGGTAGCGTGGCAGCGGTGATCCTTCCATACGCAGGTATAGTTTTAGGTGTAGTAGTGGGCGGGGGCATAGCGTTCTTCATAGCATCTGGTGGTATTGCTGATATGCTCTCACTCACGAGGACCCTCATATATGTCATACCCCTTGGACTTGGATCTGACTATGCTGCCTATCTAGTATATAGGTTTAGGGAGGAATATGCAAAGCTAGGTGATGCGAGGAAGGCTTCTGAGGAGGCTCTGAGGAGGGCTGGACCAGCTATTGTAGCTAGCGCCTTAACAGTAATAGCAGGTTTCGGCTCCCTCGCACTTGGCTGGGAGTTCCCTCTATTTAGAAGCCTAGGAATATATATGCCCCTAGTCGTTGCTGTTA
This sequence comes from Desulfurococcales archaeon, assembly GCA_032249275.1. GTDB lineage: Archaea > Thermoproteota > Thermoprotei_A > Sulfolobales > AG1 > AG1. The sequence continues at coordinate 9,062 of JAVVGG010000031.1, read as the reverse complement.
CAGCTGCATCGTGTCTCACATTAGTCCCTGCAATCCTCTCGATAGCCGGTGGATCCAGAAAATTCTGGTGGGGTGTTAGAAAGAGCATAGGTATAGATAGTGCTCAACATGGTGTAAGCAGGGTCTCAAGAACCTTTATAGGGATGGGCCCTGTAATGCCTATAGTATTTGCAATTATATCGATCACATCGATAGCTGTGTATCCCGTGATCACCTTTTCACATGATCTAAGGCTCTTCCTACCATCGAATAGCCCATCGATAGCTGCTCTAGACACAATAGCGTCTGACATGGGGTATGGCCAGGTATTTCCGAGCTATATTGTTGTTGTTAAGGGTTCAACTATATCTATAGATGATCTCTTAAAGATCGAGGATCTAGCATCGAAGATCTCTAGCATAGGCGGTGTGCAGAGTGTTGAAGGGCCTACAAGACCCTTTGGAACACCAGTAAATATTTCCACAGTATCTATCAAGGATCCCGCGGTTTCTGCATATATCTCGAATAACATAGCATATATGAGAGTGGTTATAAAGTATAATACGTTTAGCTCGGAAGCAGTAGATCTCATTGAGAGGATAAGAGAAATGACGAAGAGGTGGGCCTCTAGCAATGGATATTCAGTCTATATAGGGGGAGCTACGGCTACGTCTGAGGAGCTGGATAGACTTGTTAATAATCTATTCTGGTATAGGGTTTTACCTTTCGCCATTATAACGATGATCCTGATCTTCGCCCTTGTCTTTGGGAGCTTCTTAGCCTCAATATTAGCAGTTCTACTCGTAATCCTATCATCGCTTATATCGATGGTACTCACCGGGGTGATATTTAACAATGCTTTCTCATCGCCCGTGCTCTGGTTCCTCCCGCAGGTGATATTCACAGCGATGCTAGGTGTTGGTATGGACTATAATAGCTTTTATATGGCAAGGGCTAGAGAGATCTGTCTGGCAGAGGGTGAATGTAATTCTAGAGGGGTGGCAAGGGCTTCTGGAATTGTTGGCAGGCTCATAATGGGTCTTGCAATGGTAATGGCAGCAGCCTTTGGATCCCTCATGTTATCTTCATCAATAGGTCTAAGAGAGATAGGGTTCTCACTACTTGTTAGCGTATTGCTTGTAGCATCTGCAGTCTCTTACTTGGTTCTACCTCCTACGCTGTCTATAATCGGGAAGAGGATGTGGATGAAAAAGATATTAATATAACATGGGCTCCACATCGCTATGGTCAGTCCTAAATACCCTTTTTAATATATTCAATAGGTGTTGATGTATGTTTTCAATATCGATCGTATGGGGTAAGGGTATTCTGGTCACTGTTGACAGTAGATCTATGGATCCAGGGTTTCCAGAGCCCAGGAATGTAAGGGTAATCATATATCGGGGAGACGGTAGGGATAAGCCCCTAGCAGTTGTTTCTGGCTATGGAGAAGATTCTCTATTATCATCTCTCTTCCAGATAGCTGAAGATGTTTTCATAGAGTGGTTTGATACAGCTGGCTCAAGGAGTTGGAGAAACCCGGGTGAATTGGAGACGAGAAGGATAGTTTCGCAGATCGAGGAGAGGATCTTAGAGAGGTATAAGGATTTGAAGAATCTGGGTATAACCCCTAATGCCCAGCTATCGCTTGCATTAGTAACCCAGGATGGCTCTCCAAAGCTATACTATTTCAATGAAAAGGGCCTTGCATCTCCTAGACACCAGAATCCTGGATATATAGTGCTTGGATCTCCTACCTCTGTAGCTATTGCGGAAGCTTTTATCAGAGCTGTTGGTTACTCACCTCTAGAGTCTATAGGGCTAAACGTGGGTCTTTTATCAGCGTTTATGATTTCCCTAGCATCGGCGGTTGATCCCGGTGTTTCGCCCTACATAGGTGATTCGATATATATGAGGTACGATCCTGGAGAGAACGATGTGGTTGTTGGTAGCATTAAAGATCAGGTTCTCATAAAGATGATGGAGAGGCTTGAGCGGCGGAGAGAGGCTATAAAGCTCCTGTGGAGAGCTATGGATATTCTCGGAGATGAGAGGGAGGAGAGGGTTTTAAGGCTTCTTAAGGGCCTTGTAGAGGGTTCTGCATCGAAGCAGGAGCAGTGATTCGATATACAATATATATGCTCTAGAAGATAGCATTAATGGTGCCTAATATGGATCTGGTTAGTGAGGCTTTCTCACCTAGATCCCAGGCTCTCAATAGAGCTACCAACTCTATAGTTACATTTAACGAGAGAGCTGTTGATGAAGCATCCCACCTAGCTGAGAAGGGTTTAGAGCCTTTGCCGATAGCTGTTAAAGATCTTATAGAAACTGCCGGGATCAGGACCACCATGGGATCAAAGGTCTTCCAGGACTATGTGCCTAGGAGGGATGCATGGGTTGTTAAAAGGCTTAAGAAAACCGGGTGGATCATTATTGGTAAGACTAATACCCACGAATTCGGCATGGGCCCTACAACCACCTCGAGCATTTTTGGGCCTACTAGAAATCCGCATGATCTATCAAGGATCGCTGGGGGGAGTAGCGGGGGGTCTGCTGCGGCAGTCGCGGCAGGCATAGTCCCAGTAGCTCTTGGTACAGACACACTTGGATCTGTGAGGATCCCGGCATCGCTATGCGGAGTCTTCGGTTTTAAGCCCTCTTATGGTTATATAGATACCGACGGTGTCTTCCCCCTATCTCCATCTTTAGATACTGTAGGTGTCATAGCAAAAGATCTTTCATGGATAGAGAAGGCAATAAGCTCTATCGCCCCGAGACTCCTTAGAAAGGTTAAGCTAAAGAGCAGACCAAGGCTAGCTATACCTAAGTGGTTTAGAGCTCCACACGAGATTATAAAGGGGTTTGAAGACCTTGTTGAGGAGGTTGAAAATCGATTTCTAGACTATGTATCTGCTACTGGGTATGAGTATGAGGAGGTCGATATGCCTGTAGCAGAGAGACTAGCCTGGAGGGAGGTTATGGTTATAAGATATAGCGAGGGAACCCATATACATCTAAAATATAGGGATAAGTGGGATCTATACTTCCCAGACGTTAGAAGACTTATTGAAAGGGGGCTTCAACAGGGTTACAGCGCTCTAGACTATCTAAGGGCACTCGCATCTAGAGAGGAAGTAAGGCTAGAGCTGGGTAGGATTCTCAAGAGGCTTGACGTCCTTATAACCCCCACCACCCTTATACCAGCACCAAGGATAGATGATGTGCTGGGCAGAGAGGACGGCCCTATTAGGGGTGTTCTCACATATGAGACTATATATGCATCCTATATAGGTGCACCAGCGATCTCGATCCCAGGATTGAAGGTTAAGAACCTCCCCGTAGGTGTTCAACTCATAGCAGGGTATGGCGAGGACTCAAAGCTCCTAGCAATCTCTAAAGAGATTTATCGGCATTAATAGCAGAAGATTCTGAGGTAGCGTTGTTATAAGTCTCTATATCTATTTAAATAGATAGCTCCGGGGCGGATTGGATTGAAAATATTAATCCTCACGGGGAAGCTAGCATCACAGCTAGCGAAATCGATAGCCAATGAGATATCGAAATCCCTGGGCGTAGAGATAGACGTAGATGTTCTAGATATACCTGTAGCAGCTCTTATGACTGTAAAAGATGTTCTCGAGCACCTCTCTAAAAAAGCTGCGGAGGCAAGGCAATATGATGTTATCATAGCTCCAGGCCTCTTAATAGGAGATCTAGAGGTCGTTAATAGAAGCCTCGGTGTTAGATGTTATAAGGGTAGCAAATACATAGGAGATCTACCTCTTGTTGTTAGAGAAATCATCATGGGAGGTGTTAGGCTCTCAACTTCTAAACCAGCCGATTCAATTTTAGAGCTCTCTAGAAAGGCTGATTATAAAAAGATTCTTGAGGATATAGAGATAAGATCTGAGAGGGCTTTTAACATAGGATCTATATCTATTCCTCTTAACCCCCCTCCATTTAGAATCATTGCTGAGGTTAACATCGAAGATCCTATAGAACATGTTGTGAAAGAATCGATTAGAATGTCGAGAGAAGGGGCGAATATAGTTGTGCTTGGCACATCAGCTGATAGCGATAATCCAAATATGGTTGCAAAAGCTATTAGAGAGGTTTCTAAACATCTCGATAAGCCTATAGGGATCGACTCTATAAATCCAAGGGAGATCGAGGCTGGTATTGGCTCGGGTGCGCAGCTTGTAATGAATATAAGCAGATCCTATTTCTGGATTGTCGAAAGATTGCCAAGGGATATAGCATATGTATTGGTGCCAGAAAGCGTTGAGGATCCCTCGGCATATTCTAGGGTGAAGTCCTTGACAAGAGATCTAGAGGAGCTAAGATCCATGGGGGTTAGTAAGGTCATATTAGACCCTGTTATACCTCCACCCAACTTTGGGACCTTAGAAGGGCTATATGCTGTGAGCTTGGCTAAGAGATATATTCCATCAGTTCCTGTGCTAATTAGCTCTGCTAATATTGTGGAGATGATAGATGCAGACTCGGTAGGGATAAACGCCCTTATAGCGAGCTTCGCCTTAGAGTCTGGAGCCTCGGTGATCCTTGTTACCGAGGATAGCTGGAAAACCAGGGGCTCTGTTTCAGAAATTGTTAGGGCTTCTCAAATGTGTTCTATATCACATGTTAGGAAATCCCCTCCAAAGGATCTAGGGATAGATCTTTTAGTTGCTAAGTCAAAAGAAAAGCCTGTGAGAATCCCAATAGGGTTTGAGGAAGATGTGGTTGTAGATAGATATATCCCACCGTTTAGGCTCGATAAAGAAAGATTCTTCCTGGTACAGCTAGACTATGAGAATAAATATATAGAGGTATATATATTTCATGGGAGGAATGATAGGGCTATATACAGAGTTAGGGGAAGAGATCCCAGGAGCGTTGGGAGAATCGCACTTAGACTCTCAGGGATCCAGGATCCTGAGCATGCCCTCTACCTCGGGGTAGAGCTTGCAAGAGCCTATGAGGCCCTGAAGCTTGGAAAAAGATATGTGCAGGATGAGCAGCTAACAATATAGCTACTCATATCTCAGGGCTCTAACAGGCTCCATTTTAGAGGCCCTCCATGCAGGGTATAGCCCAGCTGCAATGCTTACCAATATAGCTATTGAATATACTATCAGGGTAATGTCAAGCGGTATTATAGGTGTATAGGATAGACTGATCTGCTATTGCCCTTGCATCTGCGGGCCAGGGCCTCTTTGTTGTGGGGTCCTCAGAAATGTGTAGCTGAGGAAGTGGGGTAGTATCTGGGAGCCGCCTATGCCCAGTGCTATTCCTATCAGCCCCCCTATGATCCCTATTAATGAGGACTCAACTATGTATAGCAGTAATATATCTCTGTTTTTAAAACCTATAGCCTTCATTATCCCTATCTCTCTCGTCCTCTCTAGAGCTGTGATCATCATTATATTCATTGTTCCCAAACATCGTAATATGTAATAGAGATCCTGAGATCTGCCGTGCTATATATCTGCTGGGGAGTTGGGGAAGGTCTTGTTGTGAAGATCGCTACTTTTGTAGACCAAGATGCACCAGCATCTAGGTTGCTAACGTAATACTTTCCATCACTATTAACAAGGGCTATAGGTTGTGTAGGTGTGTTATATAGAGCGTTAAATTATATAGAGGAGTATTGCCGTTGTTAACTATATATAAAGTTAAATTATTAAAGCCTGGTGTAATAGTGATTGGGGATACATTAACGCTTATCATTGAGATGCCAGTCTCTGATACATAGAAGCCCAGATGCTGCGTTAATACTTTTTAAGATCCATATTGATCTATATAGCTCAGCGATATTAAGACAACGAGTGTAGATCCTGCTAGGGATGATGGCACATAGACCTGGTAGCTTAGCATGGCACTCTTGCCAACTCCTAGGAGGCTTACAAGCTGTGGAGGAGTTATGCCAGCAGCCCCCTGGGCTTGGGCTGATATTGATACGCTTAGATTATAGATATCTGTGCTTCCTACGTTTGTCAGTTTGATCATTATATTGTTTAGGTATCCAGGGATAAGCGTTTTTATTAGAGGCTCTACAGCTATTGAGGTGATCTTCTGCATTCCAACATATATACCTACTTGCTGCGAATAGCTTCTTTGATATCCATATGGATCTATATATGTTAGGGATATCGAGATAGATAGTGGGGATTGCTGCATAGCAGGAGGAATATAGATCGATATATTAGCTACTATCCCTTTACCCGTCTAAGATCGAATTGTTTCGGCTGGTAATTAATAACAGAAACAGAAGGTGCTTGCACCGATGTCAGCGTGATCTGTTTCGCAATGCCGGTGCCATTGTTGAATATGAAGAGCTTTAATATGTTAAGGCCTCCAGGATCTAGCTGATGTGTTAGTGGAGAAACAGATATGTCCACCTTACCCCTTTATCTATCGCCAAGCCTCGATATCTCTATCCCGTCGACATATATTTCTCCCTTTGATGGCTTGTCAAGCGCTCCTATTAGATGTAGCATTGTCGATTTACCACTTCCCGAAGGTCCTACGATTGATATGAAGCTATCTCTATCTATCGAGAGATTCACTCCTCTGAGGGCCGGGTACTCTACAGAATCGATCCTATAGATCTTCCACACATTTCTAAGCTCTGCTATTGGGGTACTAGGCAACTATGCGCACCACTTTATAAAGCTGCGCTATCCTTATAAGGTACTGATATTTCCTAAATGTTCCGACAAATGTTCATCAACATATATAGGCTATTACGCAAAGATAGACTATATTGATACTCATTATAATTAAGACTATTTTAGTTTTTAGTATTCTACTTTAGGATATATAGGTGGTTTAAAGCGTGATATGTTAGTGATCATTACCTATGGTGTCTCTTTATATATGTGAGGATCTGTGTATCGGGGCTCCACCTGAAGATTCCAATGTAGGTGCCCCAATTTATGATACAGTCAAAGGCTTTTCTTCCTTCTGGTCCATAGAAAGTTTCTAGGATTTTTTCGAATTCCTCTCTGCTCATATATTCTTTCGCGCTTATTTCCCTATATATTGTGGAGATAGGCTCTAGCTTTAAGGCGAGTTCCCTCAGTATCTTTTTAAGGCTTCTGGAGTCAGCTCTAGCAATATCTCTACCCAGATTTGTGATCTCAAGAACCCCTTTGCTAAGCCTGACAAGATCTAGAGCCTCTGCCACATCAATTACGTTTGGTAGGAGGCCTGCATCTACATCTACTATCTCGCTTATCTTAGATGTGTCTGCAATACCGCCTAGGCTATAGAGGATCTCGACAAGCCCTATAACCTGATCGATTGTTATGCATATAGGTATCTGGGCTTTTCTATGTTGTGACACCCTACTTACCCAACCCCCTGAGAATCATAGCTAGGGAAGTTTATATTTAGGTTTTTTCAGAAGAATTTCCAGGGGATCGGTAGTTGTCATCCAGCTAGATCTCCAGGATCTTTTTATTAGCGCTATATACACACTCGCAAGAATGATTCTATCATATCTATTGTCACTAGCCATTGCTTTGATTGTAGGAATAGCAATGGCTACTAATAAGAGAATCGATTCTATAGTAAATCCTCTAATAGATATACTCCAGTCAATACCAATATTGGGGTTCTTCCCAGTAGCAATATTGATATTTATAAACCTGTTTCCAGGTAGGTTGGGTGTTGAGCTTGCCTCGATACTTTTAATAAGTACTAGCATGGTATGGAATATGATCTATGGTGTGTATTCTGCAATCAAGTCAATAGATCCTAGCGTGATCGAGATGCTCAAAACATATAGAGTAGGGGCTTTGACGAAGCTCGTACTAATATATATACCAGCAACTAGGAAAGCTATTGCAACCAACTCAGCGATCTCATGGGCTGGTGGGTGGTTCTTTATAACAGCAGCTGAGGTTATCTCCCTGGGGAGCTCCGAATATAGGTTGAAAGGGCTTGGAAGCTATATAGTAGAGGCTAGTGTGAGAGGTGATCAGCTGTCTCTATATATGGGGCTGGCAGTCTTAATAGCGATTATATTAGCATCATATATCCTCATATGGAATAATGCTATAAGTATTAAAGGAGAAGTATATAGTGTTTCACAGCCATCCATAGGGATCCTATATAGATTTTTTACAAGGATAGCTGGAAGTTTTAGGAACAAGCTATTAGATGCAGCAGTAATGACTGACCATATTATTACCTCTCTTGGAATGTCTATAAAGGTTCTCTATATACCATATATGATTATATTTGCTGCAGGAGCGTCGATAGTTATTATGTTCCTATTATACGGATCTTTCGAGGTTATTGCAGAAATACATGGAAAGCTAGGGATGCTGGCAAGACATATAGTTGTGTCTATGCCAATAGCAGTGTATGCCCTATTACTCAGCCTCTCAAGAGTCCTTGCAGTATTGGCTCTCGGGGTTGCGATAGGTGTTTCCACAGCATATCTATACATAAAGTATAGGAGGTCTACTTACATATTAATATTCATAGGAGAGGTTTTATCGTCACTTCCAGCTACTATCTGGTGGCCTATCCTTGCAGGAGCAATAAGATCTGGTTTCAGTCCTACTATTGTGTCTTTGATAATATTATTCCAGGGATCTTTTTGGTATATATTTTTCAATATAATCTTCTATGGAATACCTTCATTCAGGAGATCCTTCCTGGAGGTTTCAGAGATATATGGTATAAAAGGTAGACTATATATAGAGAAGATCTTTATTCCGTCATTATTCCCATCGATAGCGGCTGGGCTTATATCTGCATCGGGCGGTGCCTGGAACGCGACGATAGTAGCAGAATACATAGATCTTGGAGATCTGAAGATAGATCTAGGCGGAATAGGGAGCCTCATATCGAGATCTGCAGAGGAGGGTGATGCCTTATCTCTCCTCATATATATAACATGTATGGCAGCAACAGTTGTAGCCTTCAACAAGCTTATCTGGAACAAAATCTTATTTCAGAAGCTGGGTAAAAGGTACTATGAGGTAGGAGATTAGAGATTTATTGGGCTGTATCCTTTTTCATGGTAGTGGGGTGCTTTTATATTCTTTCATTATTGATTAATGGTT
>JAVVGG010000030.1:0-13877 GCA_032249275.1 Desulfurococcales archaeon | reverse complement strand
CCCAGTCTCTCAAAGCTAGCTTTTCAGAGGTGTAATAGCTTAACATAGCACATATGTGAATAGGATTTGGAATCCAAGTTATATATCATCTATGGGGAAGCTATACAGAAGATTCTGTAGATTGTTAATGGATAAGGGTTTTTAGATCACATAATTGTCATGAAATAGAGAGGAAAGCTGGAAGATTGTAAAAATTGCTAATAGTAGTAATGGCTCTAAATCTACTCTTAAGAGCTTAACAGTGAGGGCTAAGATTATAAGCTAGATCCAGACGGTAGAATATTCAAAATAGCTATTCTCAACATCGAGTTAGCTGTGCTAAAGCTAACATCGTATAGTTATCTGGAAAAATTGTAAGTGTTGATATAAACTTTGACGATATCATATATAACGTCGTTGATCTCGATGACAATCTGATCACAATGGAGCATATACTATTATCAATGGTTTGAAAGGAACTCTATCGCATAAAGATACCTCTGAGAAGATCTAGGAGAGGTATCCGATGTGCGAAGGACGTCAAGAAGATAATCAAGACTATAAAGAAGCATTGCCGCAAAGAAGGAATATCTGTTCGATTCATATCATTATATATTAAATAGATTGATTTTTAGAGATAGCTTAGGAAATACGGCTCAGCAATAATTCTTACTGAGCTGAGGAGGGAAGCCAGAGGATCTTAGGAATTTTGGGAAGAGACTATAAGCTACAAGATATGTAAGAAAGAAGATATGAAAGAATACAGTAGTAGTACATACACTACAAGACATGAATGAGGTTTCCATAGATACTTTAAGTATTTAGTGGTATTTTCACATGTATTCATCTATTCATTAAGGATATATGTTAAAGTCCATGTCTTGACTGTAATACTTAGTTGCTTCTTAGTAAAGGCGAGATCTTGGCGTGAGTGTTAAATTTTAGTGTATATAAATATTAGTGGATATCGAGAGATTGGATATGGCTAATAAAATAGATCCTAAAAGAAACGTCAGCTCTAAAGGGCTCTTCAGATTCTCTAGAGAAGGAAATGTTTCTGGTGATAGAGCTTCTAAAAGCACATACGATTTAACCTATTCAAAAGACACAGAATCCAATACTGAAGAAGTAGTACATAGAGACGATCACCGCACGGTTTATCAAAGCCAGTTGAAGAGAAGCGGGCTTATTGGTCTTGATAAATATATTAGAAAGGATAAGGATTATGATAAGCTCACACATCTCCCTACACAGAATTCAGAATCTGGAATAATAATTGAAGCTATTGATACTATGAAGGATAGGGGTTCAATGTTGAGATATAGTGCTCGTGACGGGAGAGGGGCTATGCAGGATAAGACTAGCGATGATCGTTTAATCTATTATAAAAGAGGATCTGATAGTACAGGCTTAGATCCGTCTATATTCGAGATCCCAGAGGCTATAGAGGTTGAGGGCTATGTCATGGAGGTTCAATACGATGGCGGGTCTTCGAAGGCTTTTCTGCTTGTATATGTAGAGGAGGAGGGCAAACTCTACAAGATCTATGATAAGACCGGTCATAGACCCTATTTCCTCGTAGATCTAGATCCGGAAAAGGTCAGAGAGGTTATTGGTAAGTCGCAGGATATTATTGATGTGTATAGAGTTGAGAAGTTCGATCTGCTATTGAATAGAAAGGTTATGCTTACCAAGATAGTTGTTAGAGATCCGCTAGCTGTTAGAAAGCTCAGGGATAGGTTTCCCAAGACCTGGGAGGCTAATATTAAGTATCATCATAACTACATCTACGATATACAGCTGATCCCTGGGCTTAAGTACAGGGTAAGAGGTGGGAGATTTGACCCTATTTTCAATATAGAATTAGATAAGGTCTCGTCCGACATTAATAAGATCTTTGCTGATGAGCCGGAGCATGTGAGGGAGATAGCTACTAGATGGTATCCCCTCTTCGAGGCGCCGCCCCCTAGGATCAAAAGGCTTTCTATAGATATAGAGGTCTATACTCCGAACAAGGGTAGGATTCCAAATCCTGGGTCTGCCGAGTTTCCCATAGTAAGTATCGCCACCTGTAATAATGATGGTGAATGCTCTGTATTCATATTAAAGAGAGGTGATGAAAAGGCTCTTGAGAGACTTAGAGAGGTGGTTAATAGTAAAACCAATGTGCATGTTTTTGAGAGCGAGAGGGAGCTTATTAAGAGATTCTTCCAAGAGATCTCTGGATATCCTGTGATCGTGTCATTTAATGGCGATAACTTCGACCTTCCATACCTCTATACAAGATCGAGGAAACTCGGATTTTCGAGAGAAGAGATACCAATAGTGATTAAGGAAACCCATGCAACATTTAAGCACGCGATCCACATAGATCTATATAGGTTCTTCAAGAATAGAGCTATACAGAACTACGCTTTTGAGGGGAGATATAAGGAGTACACATTAGATGCTATAGCCCAAGCCCTCTTAGGAAAGGGTAAGCTTGCAAATGAGGAAGGTGTCGGCTCTATGAGTCTCTATGATCTTGCTATGTATAACCTAAGAGATGCTCAGCTAACGATAGAGCTCACCACATTTTCTGGTGAGCTTCTTTGGAAACTCATGATACTGCTCATGAGGATCAGCAAGCTAGGGATTGAAGATGTCACAAGGACTCAAGTGTCCACATGGATCAAGAATCTATTTTATTGGGAACATAGATCTAAAGGTTATTTAATACCCTCTGAATCTGATCTAGGATCGCTTAAGTCGAGGAAAGCTACGGAGGCTATTATAAAGGGTAAAAAATATGCGGGTGCTATAGTGATCGATCCGCCACAAGGTGTATTCTTTGACGTTGTTGTAGCTGATTATGCCTCACTATATCCTAGCATAATTAAGAGATGGAATCTAAGCTACGAAACCGTAGATCCTCCTGAAGGTGAGTGCAGCAAGTTAGAGCCTATAAAAGATGAAACCGGAGCTACAATTCACAACGTGTGTATGGATAGGGTTGGAATAACTTCTGTAATTATAGGTCTCCTAAGGGATTTCAGGGTTAAAATCTATAAAAAGAAAGCTAAGGAGAAAAATATCCCAGAAGATCTGAGGAGCTGGTATGACGTTGTACAAAGGGCAATGAAGGTATATATAAATGCATCTTACGGTGTTTTTGGCCATGAGAAATTCCCGCTATATGCACTCCCAGTTGCCGAGAGTGTTACAGCCCTTGGAAGGATGATCATAACTATGAGCCAGCAAAAGGCTAGGGAGCTAGGGCTAATGGTTCTCTATGGAGATACAGATTCCCTCTTCATATGGGCTCCACAAGAGGATAAGCTCAACCAGCTTAGAAAGTGGATATTCAATACATTCGGGCTCGAGCTAGATATTGATAAGAGATATAAATTTGCAGCATTCTCCCTTAAGAAGAACTATCTCGGTGTCTATTCAGACGGCTCTGTCGATATAAAAGGGCTCGTCGGCAAGAAGAAACATATACCAGAGTTTGTTAAAGAAGCATTCTCGGAAGCTGTTAAAAAGCTTGGTGCCATTGAAACCCCCCAAGACCTGCTTATGGTCTCAACATGGCTAAAGGAGATCCTACAGGATATATATAGAAAGCTAAGGGATAAAGAGTATACATTAGACCAGCTAAGCTTTAAGATGACACTTGGGAAACCGCTTGAAACGTATACAAAGAATACTCCGCAGCATGTCAAAGCAGCCCTGATGCTGGTAAGAGAAGGGATAAGCATTTCTCAGGGGGATAACATATGGTTTGTCAAAGTGAGAGGTAAAGAGGGTGTGAAACCCATACAGCTTGCTAAGGTCGGCGAGATAGATGTCGAGAAGTATATTGAGAGCCTTAGATCTGCCTTTGAGCAGATACTTGCGCCTCTCAGTATTGAGTGGGAAGAGATCTCCGGTCACAGTAAGATCTCGGACTTCTATAGCTGAAGGCAATTTCTAATCTCATAGATCAGCCAGGGTGTCTAAACTATCTTGCAAAGATTTCTAACTGTACTAGAAAACTCGCCATACTCTAAGGATCAGCGTATCTTAATGCTTAGCATAGCTGATAACTCCTTATGATAAAGCAATAATAAATATAAGCTCTATGAAACGTTTTGAGGGATCCTCGCCTTCTAGAGTAGGGAAGATATGGCATCACGCTACCATATTATTACTTATAAAATAGTACTCAACTAGAAATATGCAGAACCGCACATGCCGGCTTATAAGGGTTCGAAGATAAATATCTAGTGATGATGACGCCACAGCCCTGAGTAGTGAAGAGGGCTCGTGTTTCTGATGATTCTTTTATTTCTATTATTGTTTATATTGTTTCCAAGGATTTCTTAATAGCTTCTTTATTGATTCTTCTATCAAAGACTATTAGAACTCTTCTACTGTTTCCAATGATCTTTAACTTCACACGATCCACAATAACTCTACCCTTTATCAGATCGCTCTCGCTCTTAGCAGGGACTAAATATTCCTTGAATTTTCTAGTAGAATACCTATAATACTCGTCAAAGTTATCTATAATCCTGATAGTATCCTCGAGATCGCTTGTGAAATAGCCAACAGTCTTTGAGATCGTCTCTAAAAGCTTTTTAGCTTTTTCAGCCTCGAGTTCTATGCATGGATAGCCCATGCAATCTCCCAACTCTTCCCCTACCAAATAGCTATACCCCTAGGTTCTAGGAGTTATCCAGTATGTTAGTGAGGCGCCGCCGCCTAAAGATGCCTGAAGTTTTAGGGGCTTGTTGGGACCATACTGTATTATAACCACCGAGTCTGGGTCTAGAACCTTTACCACCTGCTTAACGAGATCTATAGAATATCTTGCGGACACATTCTCAAGCCTTGATGAGAGTGATAGCAGACCCTTATCCTGGGTTAGAGTTGCCTGATATTCCTTATCCTCTCCCCTTGAGATGAATCTCAGGCTATCTCCCGCCAAGCGTATTTCTAGCTCGTCCCCCACTACTGCTGCATCTTTTACAAGTGTTATGAAAACCTCACCACTTATCTGTGCCTCTACCTCGAGTTCCAGTTGTATATCTCCTATCGCCTCTATACCTATTTCCTTCACCTGTGCCGAGAACTCCCTTTCAGCGCCAGTCTTTGTATTTATAAGTATTATCTTTAGATCTCGTGCTCCATCCTCATAGCTGATTGTAACCTTATCCCTCCTCGTAAGTCTTTTAAAAGATGCTAGAAGTTCTTCCTTATCAACAAGCATAGAAACCTCTTCACTAAGCTGGTATTCCTCAAAAGCTATGTTGGATATGTTAAGAATGCTCATTATAAGCCTATCAGGCGAGAGTCCCTTAACTTCAACCCCTTCCGACCTTATATAGAGGGGGGCCACATCTAGGGGAGCTAGGGCAGCCTTAAAGATATTTTTTATAAACGTGCCCTCCCCATGGGATAGCCTAAACATACCCACCACATCTATTTATTACTTGACATCAAAATTAAAAAGTAGTCCCTGATCCGTGTTGATGCTAGCTATAGCTGATTTTATAGGATCTCGCATTAAACTGTGTTATTAGCTAGGCTTGTTTAGAGGTATGTGGGGGCAGCAGTCGCGGAGGATATAAGGGATCTTATTAGCAGGCAGTTTGCCATTGTTGAGTATACAAGGGAGACGATCTCAGGAGGAGGTATGTCGCTGTCTATAGATGCTTATAGAGTGATCCCCCTTAACCCGGGTAGCGTTGAGAGTAGCTTTAGAGAACTATATAGAGAGCTTATTCCGAGGGGATATTATCCACAGCTTAGGCTTGTTAGCGGTAGCTACTATCTTAGGCTTTTCAACATAGGTAGGGGGAGGGGCTTTAGGGTTATTACTGTGGTCCTGCTGATGATTGTAACAATAATTACTGTGGCTATTACATCGTATCATTGGTATGAGATGGATCTAGATCTTCATTTGAGGATCAATATAGATACGGGGGCGTCTAGGCTCGGACTTCTATATGTATTGATACTCACGCTATCTATTATGGGGCCTCTAGCTATACATGAGATGGGGCATTACATAGCATCAAGGATTCTTAGGGTTCCAGCGACTCCGCCATATTTCATACCGGGATTTCCTGGCATAGGATTGGGTACTTTTGGTGCTGTAATACTAATGAGATTCGCTCCCGCAGTTTCTGATGATCTAGCTATAGTAGCTATCTCAGGCCCTCTAGCAGGATTCCTAGCAATTACAGCAGTAACTCTATATGGTATCTCTACATCCTATATAGTCCCTAGAGAGCTTCTCACAGCAGGTTTCCAAGAGATCCAGTTCTCGCCCTTGCTATTTACATTAATTGTCAACCAGATCACAGGCCAAAGGGGAGATGAGGTTGTAATACTAAACCCCGTTGCTTACGCAAGCTACTTTCTAATGCTCATACACTTTTTAAACCTATTACCTGTAGCTCAGCTAGATGGTGGGCAGGTTCTGAGGGCTTTGGTAGGTTCTAAGGTACATACAGCTGTGGGAGTTATAACTACCTCTGCAGTTATACTGGCATCTATGATATTTAAAATAGATATCCTATATACTATTGCATTCTTCCTCCTCCTCATACTCCTCCTCACAGGATTAAGACCCCATCCAGGGCCTGCATATAGTGAGGCGAAGCCGGGTAGGGGGGCTTTGGTAGCATCTATGCTGTGGATCTTCATGCTGGCCGTAACAATCCCGATCCCTACTTGAGGGCCTTATGATGAGTAAGAACATATGTAGCAGGGGATGTATAGCTATAATAGCTGAAAAGCCTAGGGCTGCTGCTAAAATAGCGAATGCCTTGTCGTATGGAAGGGCTAGAAAGGTATCGATCTATGGGGTCTCTATATGGGTTTTCAACCAAAATGGCAAAGAATATGTGGTGATCCCATCGGCAGGACATTTATTCTCAATAGACACAGATAAACCCGGCATACCGGTGTTTGAGTACACATGGGTGCCTAGATACGAGGTTGAAAGGGGATACAAGCATTTAAGGAAATTCTTCTTTGTTTTCTCAGAGATCCTTCCAAGGGCTGTGGAATATATAAATGCCTGTGACTACGACATAGAAGGATCTGTTATAGGGTATATGATAGTAAAGAAGTGGGGCAACATATCTAGGATGAAGAGGATGAAGTTCTCCTCTCTAGTAGAGGAGGAGCTGAGAAGAAGCTTTAAAAACCTCGAGCCCCCGGATCTACATATGGTAGAGGCAGGACTTGCAAGACATGAGATGGACTGGATATGGGGTATAAATGTTTCTAGGGCTATAATGTGGCTCTTCAGAAAGATCTTCTCTGAGCATAGGATTCTGAGCGCGGGTAGAGTTCAGACACCAACACTCTTCGAGGTTGTGAGAAACACTATCGAGAGATCCACTTTCGTGCCCAGACCTCTCTACAATGTGAACATATATGTTAATCTAGCCGGTGACGAGTATAAGCTAGAACAGGGAGAGGAACCCTTTAGGAAGAGATCTGATGCTGTATTATATGCCGAGAGGATTAGAGAGGCAGGGTATATCTTTGTTACTAATGTGGATAAGCGGTTAGTATCATATCAGCCTCCACATCCATATAATCTTGGCGATATACAGAGAGACGCATATTTAATATATAAGATATCTCCAGCTAGAACTCTCCAAATACTAGAGGATCTATATCTGGATTCTCTAATAAGCTACCCTCGCACTAATAGCCAGAAGCTGCCTTTAACAATAGATCACAGAGATATTATAAAGAGGATAGCTAGCATGCCTAAATATAGCACTGTAGCTCTCAAACTTCTCAAAAAAACCCTATTGATCCCTAATAATGGCCCAATGGAAGATCCTGCCCATCCTGCTATCTATCCAACAGGTGAGGTGCCTAAGAAGCTCAGTGATATACATGGAAAGATATATGATCTCGTTGTTAGAAGATTTCTAGCAACATTTATGGATCCGCTAATAGTTGAGTCTACAAGGGTCGAATTAGACGCGCTGGGAAGGAGGTATTTTCTGCATGGCACCAGGATCTATTCTAGAGGTTGGCTCGACATATATCCATTCTACAATATAGAAGAAAAGAAGATCCCGCAGATCAGGGTTGGAGATAGGCTAAAGGTTTCTAGGGTAAAGATAGCTATAACATATACAAGACCAGAGCCCCCTTATAACAAGGCGACACTTCTAAAGTGGATGGAGAGCCAGGGGATAGGCACAGAAGCCACTAGGGCAGAGATCATAGAAACTCTATATAAAAGAGGCTATATAAAGGGTCCAGAAGTTACAAGACTCGGATTAATGGTATACTCAGCTATCGAGAAGTATTTTAGCGATCTCTCTAAAGTTGAATTGACAAGGCGATTCGAGGAGATGTTAGAGAAGATTAGAAGGGGGGAGCTTAAGAGAGAGCACGTTATTCAAGAAACCAAGGTAGTGGTTGGAGAAGCGATAAAGAGGTTTCTTAAAAGCGTTGAGGATCTAGATCCCCGCGAGATAAGGCTTCTCGGAACAGGTCTCGGGATATGCCCAATATGTAGAGATCCCCCGGATCCCAATAGTGAATACAGATTTTGTAAAATACATGAAATAGCATATAGAAGACTTGTAGAAACTTACAACAGCTGGAGGGAAGATAATATTGGGTGGGAAGAGTACCTTAAGAAGATTTCAAGACTAAAGATCACGGGATCCAAGGTTAAGGAGGTAGTAGCATACCTCGATAAAATCAGTAAAAATAGAGCCGGATCTTTTACATAATTACTTTAAAGCTAAGACACACATAGATCTATAGTAGAATTTTCTGTAAAATTTACAATGATTTTCCAGATATATTTAAATTACCTATATATCAGTTAGTAATTATTAGAAAATTTACATGAGGTAATATACTCGGCTTTTAGCTCTGTAAGCAATATATTTAGGGAACTAGTTGTACCAGAATCCATTTGAGACAATATATAGTTTAGAAGATATTGTAGAGAAGCTAAAGCTTGAAAGGGCTGTTGGTCTCTACAGGATCATTGATCCCGGCGGAAATGTCGTTGCTGAGAAAGAGCCGGACATAGCTAGAGATCTTCTGATTAGCATGTATACATCTATGATAAGAACTAGGATACTAGATGCATGGCTTTTAAAGCTACAGAGAATGGGTAAGGTTGCGCTACATGCACCAAATGTGGGTGAGGAGGCTATAGGTGTTGGGGTGACTCTAGCTCTTGACAAGAATGACTGGATCTTTCCCTACTACAGGAATATCGGGGTTTTTATAGCTAGAGGGGTTACTGAGGAGGAGATCTTAGACAGGAATATAGCCAATATAGCAGATCCTTTTAAGGGGAAGGAGTTCACAATACTCGGTTCTAAAAGGCATAGAATAGCTCCTTCCACGGTACCTGTTGGGAATCAGATCCCACATGCTGTTGGCTTCGCCCTAGGGGCCTATATAGCTGGTGAGAAGATAGCTGTTCTAACAATCTTTGGTGATGGAGCTACATCTAGAGGTGGTTTCCATGCAGGGCTTAACTTTGCGGGAATATATAGGCTACCAGTCGTGTTTGTTGTTCAGAACAATCAGTGGGCGATATCTGTTTCTGCTAAAAAACAAACAGGATCTATTACCTTTGCAGTTAAGGGTGTGGCGTACAACATACCCGGTATAAGAGTGGATGGGAACGATGTGCTAGCTGTATACATAGCTTCAAAGGATGCTGCCAACAGAGCTAGGAATGGAGAGGGGCCAACGCTAATTGAGGCTGTGACATATAGAATGGGTCCCCACACAACGGCTGACGATCCCACTAGATATAGATCTCCTGAGGAGGTCAAGGTTATGGAGAAATACGATCCCATAGCTAGGTTCGAGAATTATCTTGTAAACAGGGGATATCTATCGAAGCAAGAGTTGAAAGAGATCTATAATGAATGGAGTTCAAAGATCGAGGAGATAGTAAGGAAATGCATCTCTAAACCACCGCTCGCTGTAGAGGTGATCTTCGAAGATGTATATTCACAGAGATTTTGGAACCTCGAGGAACAATTAGAGGAATATAGGGAGTCACTGGAGATTATGAAAAAGCTTGGGATCGAGGTGGAGTAGATGCCGGTTATGAATATGGTTCAGGCCCTTAATCTAGCGCTTAGGGAGGAAATGAGGAGGGATCCAAGAGTAATCGTTTTAGGCGAGGATGTGGGTAAGAGGGGAGGCGTTTTCTTAGTAACAGAGGGTCTATTGGAGGAGTTTGGAGAGAAAAGAGTTATCGACACACCATTGACAGAGATGGGTATTATAGGGATAGCTATTGGGCTGGCTATGTATGGGTTTAAACCGGTAGCTGAGATCCAATTCATAGACTTTGTATATGAAGCATTTGACCAGATCGTTTCTGAAGCAGCGAAGATGAGAGCAAAAACAGGTGGTATGTTCACAGCACCCATAGTTATTAGAGCACCTTGCTGCGGTGGTGTTAAGGGAGCCATGCATCATAGCCAGAGCCCCGAAGCCTATTTTATACATACAGCTGGCTTGGTAACTATGATGCCCTCGAGACCGTATGATGCTAAGGGCATGCTAAAGGCTGCCATAAGATCTGAGGATCCAGTGGTCTTTCTCGAGCCAAAGTCCATTTATAGAACTATAAGGGAAGAGGTGCCTGAAGAAGACTATGTAATACCGATTGGAAAAGGCAGGATAGCTAGAGAGGGTAGTGACGTAACTATAGTAACATATGGCGCGATGGTACACGTATCAGTTAAAGCAGCAGAACTAGCTGAGAAAAAACATAGATGGAGTGTTGAGGTAATAGATCTGAGAACCCTTTTCCCCTTCGATAGAGATTTGATCCTCAAGAGCCTTGAGAAAACAGGAAGGCTAATCATAGTTCACGAAGCCCCGAGAACACTTGGCTTTGGGGCTGAGATAGCGGCTTATATAGCTGAAAAGGCTATAGACCTTCTCAGAGGGCCTGTGATAAGAGTTACAGGCTATGATACACCGTTCCCCCTGGTATATGAGAAGCTATATATGCCTAATGTAGCTAGAATATATTTAGCTATTGAAAAGGTAATAAGGTATTAGGGGATATATATGGCGAAGATTGAGAGGATTAAGCTCCCTGACATTGGGGAGGGAATAGCAGAGGGTGAGATAGTAAGGTGGCTTGTAAAAGAAGGCGATCCCGTGAAGCAATTCCAACCAATCGTCGAGGTACTAACGGATAAGGCCAGCGTCGAGATACCATCACCATACTCCGGTAGGGTTATAAGGCTGCTTGCGAGAGAAGGGGAGCGGATCAGGGTTGGATCCCCTATAGCTGAGATAGAGATCGAAGATTCACAACAACAGGTTATAGCTCAGCCAGGGACTATAGAGATGGCTAAGGAGGAATCTCGCTCAGCAACAGTTACTGCCCAAGCAGAGACAGCGACAGTAGAAAGAAGACCCCATATAAGGGCCCCGCCAAGGGTTAGAAAGCTTGCTCAGGAGTTGGGCGTGGATCTAGCGCTTGTTAAAGGCACAGGGCCTGGCGGAATAATCACGGAGGAGGATGTGAAGAGATTCTATGAAGAGAACATAGCTAGGGCAAGGGCTCCTCAAACTGCTGTGCAGCCTCAACAGGTTGTTATTGAGGAGAGAGTTGAGAGGATCCAGCTTAGGGGTATAAAGAGGAGAATGGCCGAAAAGATGATCGAGGCCAAATCAAAGATACCCCATGTATATCTCGCCGAAGAGGTAGATGTTACAGAGCTGGTTAGGCTGAGAGAGAGTCTCAAGAGTCTTGCAGAGAGTAAGGGTGTAAAGCTAACATATCTACCATTCATTATAAAAGCTGTTGCGAAAGCCCTTAAAGAGTATCCCCTCCTAAACTCTACTCTCGATATGGAGAAGGGGGAGATAATAGTTAAAAAATATTATAACATCGGGATCGCTGTGGATACCGAACAGGGTCTCGTAGTGCCCAATATAAAGAATGCCGATAAGAAGGGGCTCTTCCAGATCGCAAGAGAGATAGAAGAGCTTGCGAGAAAGGCTAGAGAGGGCAAGCTATCTCTCGAAGATATAAGAGATGGCACATTCACAATAACCAATGTGGGCTCTATAGGATCTACAATAGGTTTCCCCATAATTAACTACCCAGAATCCGCGATTCTAGGGATCCACAGGATTATAAAGAGACCAGCATATTATGAGGATAGGTTAGAGCCTAGATACTATATGAATATCTCCCTCAGCTTCGATCACAGATTCATCGAGGGAGGATATGCAGCTCGATTCCTCAACACGTTGAAGAACTATCTTGAAAATCCATTGCTATTCCTAGCACAGGAGGACGAGTTCAAATAACTATACGCATCTGACGGTGATCTGCAATAGAGTCAAAAGAAAAATATGATCTCGTAGTAGTGGGTGGAGGCCCAGGGGGATATCCAGCCGCTATAAGGGCCTCCCAGCTTGGGATGAAGGTCGCCTTAATAGAGATGAATAGACTCGGGGGTGAGTGTACGAACTATGGATGCATCCCTACAAAAGCTTTGATCAGACCAGCAAATGTACTCTGGGCTGTAAAGAAGTTAGGATTCATAAGGGGGAATGTTGAGCTATCCTTTGAAGAGTATATGGAGTGGGTTAACACAATTGTTAGAAAGATCTCGGGGGGCATTGAGACATTACTGAAAAGTTATGGAGTAGACCTCTATAGAGGCGTGGCTTCGATAAGGGATGGAGAAACAATATATGTAGAAAACATAGGTGAGTTGAAAGCCAAAAAAATGCTCCTCGCAACTGGGACAGATCCTGCAGATCTTCCTGTAGTGAGAGTAGATGGCGAGGTGATCCATAATAACAGAACAATAATTAGGTTGAAGAAGAAACCATCATCAATACTCATCGTTGGTGGAGGTTATATAGGCGTTGAATTCGCCAGTATCTTTGCTAAGATAGGTGTTGAGGTAACAGTTGTCGAGGTTATGCAGAGTCTTTTACCAGGAATGGATCCTGATGTATCAAGGGCTGCAGAGAGGATCCTCAGAAACCTCGGAGTGAAAATATATACAGAGACAACAGTTAAATCGCTCTCAGTGAAAGGGGGAGAGGCATTTGTAGAGCTGTCCGGAAGAGATACTTTCTCAGTAGAGAAAATATTGGTGGCTGTTGGTAGAAAGCCAAAGCTGATTCCAGGGGCTGAGAAGCTCGGTGTAGAGTTAGATGAGAAGGGATATATAAGGGTTGATAGATCTATGAAAACGTCACTTCCGAATATATATGCTAGCGGTGATATCACAGGACCACCGCTCTTAGCCCACAGAGCATTTGCTCAGTCTCTGGTTGCTGCTGAGAATATTGCGGGGAGGAGTGCGGCTTTTGATCCAAAGGCTATACCCTCCGTTATATTCACAGATCCCGAGATAGCTTTCGTAGGTATTGGTGAAAACGATGCTAGGAAGCAGGGTTATAAGGCAAAGAGTGTAAAGCTGCCCCTAGGTGGGGTTGCTAGAGCGGCGATCGAGGATGTGGAAGAGGGCTTCGCTAAGATAGTGTTTGATGAGGAGACTAAGGAAATACTAGGCTTCTATGTAGTTGCACCTCACGCGTCTGAAATAATATCAGAGGCTGTGCTGGCAATCGAGATGGGCGCAACTCTAGAGGATCTGTCGTTAACGATACATCCGCACCCGACGATATCAGAGGTGTTAGAGGAGATTTCAGAGCTAGCTCTTGGTAGGCCCAAGCATTTCTTTATTAGAAAAAGATCTGCAGGCAGTTTTTGATTTAACAATGCATTTGAACGCTTTTAAATATTTCTACAGGATCCTTAGACATATAATCTTAGCATTAACAATAAACATAGAGATACACATTACTACTTGTTGAATAGAGACTCCCAAGGATGGAGACTTAGCTCAGAGTCCCAGGAGCCCCAT
>JAVVGG010000029.1:0-14012 GCA_032249275.1 Desulfurococcales archaeon | reverse complement strand
ACTACCATGAAAAAGGATACAGCCCCCATTATCTAGCGATAACCAGCGTATAAGAACTAGATTCCCTACACAGAGGGATGCTAATATCTTTCTAGGATCTAGATAGTGTGGAGATATAATAATATGGAGGATCTCAAAGATCTCCAGGAGTTACATATAGGTGTAGACGATCTAGATACATTTGGCTGGGGGTGCACTACATACTATATATATAACCTGCTCAAGGAGATAAGAAGATCTTCCGCAGGCTCTAGGCTAAGATTTCTAGACTATCCACTACTAACAAGACTGAATCCCGCGATACCGCTGAGGACTAGGGGGAATGGCGCTCTATCGATCCATGTAGCTGGGGAGGAGGATGATCTGAGGGAGGTGGTTGAGATAGCGATCTCTCTTCTAGATAGTAGAGCAATGCCTGGGAGAGAGCCTGGCTTTGTGTCTCTCATAGGTAGAATGCCCCTAGAAATAGCGAGGAAGATCTATGTAGATCTGCTAACAGATATCGCTGAGATCTCTTATATAGAGAGGGTTATAGAGAAGATCGGTGGAAGAATACATGTGGCTGGGAAAGGCATTATAGGCGCCCTAGGATCTATATCCCACTACTATATCGAAGGAGACTGCACATATGAGATCATAGCCTATTCAAATGATGTTGAGAGAGTATACATAGATCCTGAGAGATTGGCTAGAATGGATGCTGAGACAAGGCCTCTAACCTTTAACAACATAGATCCTGAGACAGGCACGCCCCTTATAAAGCCATCTACAGGTGCCCCAGTAGCTCTCGGTATAAGGGGCGAGTCCCCAGAGATCC
Source organism: Desulfurococcales archaeon (assembly GCA_032249275.1). GTDB lineage: Archaea > Thermoproteota > Thermoprotei_A > Sulfolobales > AG1 > AG1. Next base: position 13,195 of record JAVVGG010000029.1, on the reverse strand, counting down.
TTGTAAAGGCCTTAAACATCCTAGGGCCGGAGAATATATCTGGCTATGCCGCGTTTAGAACCAACCAGGCAACTGATCAACATTTAATACCGAGATCTATAGCTGATGCTAAATTCTATAGAACAGGTTTGTTCGAGGGAAAGGTTATAGATCCTCCCAGGGTTATTAGAGGTGGTGATGTGCTCCTCAGAATCTCTGACGGATCTTCAGAGATAAATGTAGCAATATATAGAGAGGAGGGAGAAGCCAACAAAGTAGCTAGATCACTTGTCCCCGGAGACCTAATAGCTGTGGGAGGCTCTGTTAAACCATGGATTACTGAGGATGGGGAGACCCCTGTTATAAATGCTGAGTATCTAAAGATATTGAGACTCTCAGATCAATATATGGAACTACCACCAAGATGCCCTAGATGCAACTCTAGCATGGAGAGTATGGGGAGGGTGAAGGGGTATAGATGTAGGAGATGCGGCTATAGAGATCCAAGAGCTTCTAAGATATCTGTTAAGCTTGCCCGAAAAATCCCAGAGGGAGGCATATATAAGCCTCCGCTTAGGAATATGAAGCACCTTACAAAACCCTTGTCGAGGATCGGTTTGGAGAAGATCTGCAGGCATCTTCCACCAAGAGATCTATTGATTCTCTAGCTATAACTATCTACTCCTCAGCGGAGAAGATCTTCAATAGGATTTCCTTGGGATCATATCTCTTTAGATCATCATATCCCTGTCCAACGCCTATGAATGCTATTGGCTTCCCTATAGAGGCTATTATACTTATCGCAGAGCCCCCTGTAGCATTTGCATCTAGCTTTGTCAATATAGCTATGTCAACACCAACATATTTGTCGAACTCCCTAGCCTGGTTCACAGCATCATTCCCTGTTAGGGAGTCTAGCACTAGGACCCTAAGATCCGGCTTTGAGATCCTTATGATCTTCTTGATCTCCTCCATGAGATCTCTATCTGTATGCTGCCTCCCAGCAGTATCTATGAGAACAACATCATATCCACTCCTCTCCGCATGCCTTATTGCATCGAAAACAACAGCACCTGGATCAGATCCATATTTACCCCTGAAAAAGGGTATACCCAGCCTTGAGCAGTGTATAGCAAGCTGCTCTTGAGCACCAGCCCTGAACGTGTCTCCGGCCACTACTAATACCTTGAGCCCGTTTTTAGATAGATACCTAGCAACCTTAGCAATCGTTGTTGTCTTCCCAACCCCGTTGACTCCCATAAAGACTATTTTGAAGGGCTTTTTAGATCTCGCCATAGATACTAGATCGCCCTTCCAAACACCCCTTTCAAGGATATCCCCTATCGTCTCCCTCAGTTTCTCCTCAACAAACCCCTCTAGATCCTCGAACCTCCCTATCCTGGCTCCATCGAGTCTTTTCGCAACCCCCCTTACAATCTCCTCTGCAACCTCGTATGCAACATCTGCCTCGACTAGCTTGATCACTAGCTCCTCAGATACCTTTAGCACATCCTCATATCTGATCTCTTTAGTTGCTATAGATCCTATTGCCTCTGAAATTCCCTTCGCTATAGAGGATTTGATCGATGAGAAAACGCTTTTAAGCGCCTTGAACAAGAACTCTACCCGCTCCTACTCTCCTCCCTAGCCTTTTTCTCGGCCTCCTCAACTATCTGACTTAGAGCCGCCCTGAGCCTCTCATAGAGTGTATAGGCTGAGCTTATCTCCTGGTTTATAGCATTTAACGCGTTCCTGAGATCACTTTCCTTGGCAACTATTATCTTTATAGCCACGTCTATCGGAACCTCCATGAGGAACTCACCGCCTATATTTGCTATAACCTTGTCTTTAGCAGTTATAACGCCCCTAGCCATTACGTGGCCCCTCCTATCTAGTGCTAGAAGGGCCTCCTCACCCTTATACATTTTAAGCTGCTCTAGAGCCTCCCTAGCTATTCTCAGCTCCTCCAACTCTGCAAGAACTATGTTTGCGTTCTGCTGCAGCGACCTTATATACTCCTCAACCCTGTTTATATCGCTTACAAGCCTCTCGACAGCTTCTCTATATGTTACCCTTCTCTCCTGACCTCTAGCGGACAATCTCCCACCCAGTGATCCTCGAGAGCTCCCTTATAAAACTGCTTCTAACCTCTTCAGGCCTGATCTCCTCGATCTTCAAGATCTTTATGTTAGATCTTTTCAGCTTATGCCTACTCCCCATAACTGAGTATATATATTCAAGTGCGTGGTTCTCATTCAAAGCCCTAACCTCTATCGAGAACCTCCTCCATTCTGGGAACTTGTCGTGGCCAAAGAGAGCTAGCCCAATCACCCTGTAGATCTTTATCTCACTCATTCTAAACACCACCACCAAGTATCCTACTTATCCTTAATATTTCAGGCCCCGTGGTTCTAGATCCAACTATTACTCCTTGGTCATTAGCTATTATCCCTGATCTCACGAAGAACACGCCGAAGTTTACTGAGGACACATCTATGTTTACCTTGAAGAGCTGTGAGAGATACTCGATCTCGTCCTGCCTAGTCTCAGGGTGGACAAGCCCACCTCTGTTTGTTATAACTGCAGCAGATCCAACCGTCACTAGACCAGCTATTGTTCCTCTCACAACCCTCTCAACCTCTAGAGTGTCCATTATAAGTTTGGCTGTCTCATCATCCAGATCCTTGTATATCATAGCGGCTCTAGAGTTAGCAACTATTATGTTCCCCAGAGCATTTGGTGGAGCCTTGATGATCGCTATATTGCCGCTAAATCCCTCCTTAATAGCCTTTAGCTCCTCATCCTTTATAGTCCTTGGAGCCAGTATACCCTTATCATTACCAGCCACCATGACTCCAGGTAATATAGTGTCGCTGATCTTTGTCTTTATAACCTGTTTCACTCTGAGGGTTCTTATCAGGAGCTCCTCGAAATCAGGGGGTATTATTGGAGGAGCTATTGCTATCTCATTATTGGCGAAAACATATATCCCTATATTCGGGTTTCCAAGAATGTCAGCCTTCTCTATAGCGATTCTCGACATCCCAGCCCCACAGCCCTTCTAACAACTTCTACTTACCCGGAGTACGCACGGGCACTGCTAGGAGTACCTTGTAGATCCCATCATCGATCTTTATAACCTTCACAGCAATCCTTCTTGGAGGCTTCTCAATCTTATAGCTGAATATATATTCGCTAACCATGTTATCTATGATAACCCTCTTAGCCTTGAAATGCCTTTCCACAAACTCCTTTATAAGCCTTATAGCCCTCTTACCCCTCGTCCTCCTACTACCCCCCCAGTATACCCTTTGAAGTGGTACCACATATAGAGCTTCATCCTTCTCCTTAACCATCTGATCACCTCACACATCTTTAAGCTTGCTTCTCCTCCAAAGCCTCAGCCTAGGCCTATACCTGATCCTCCTCATGGTCTTGGCTATAACCCAAACCGGTATTGGGGAGTTGCTCTTCTCCCTATTTATAAGCCTTAGCTTCTTGGCGAGGGGCTTGTTCCTAGCCATCTCACCACCCCTTCTCCCTAATGTTTATCCTTATCTCCCTCCTTGTCCTCTCAAAGAGGTTCTGAAGTATTGTTTTGAGCTCCTCATCTGTGATCGGGATCTTTATTCTACCGCTCTGGGCTAGCGCAATGAGCTGATCCTCTAGGGATTTAACAAGCTCCGGCCTCACAAGCCTTAGATTTGCAAGTCTCTCCCTAGCCTCCGGCGTGAGGATCCTCCTCAAGAGCTCCTGCCTCAGGGCCTCTTCAGCAGCCTCCCTCTCCCTCCTAGCCCTCTCCTGCTCAGCCCTCCTAGCAAGCTCAGCCATCTTCCTTCTCTTAATCATCTCGAGCTCTTCATCAACAACCCCCAAATCCTCGCCCCCTATACTCATACTATCCCACCCTAGCTGTAGAGCCTGGCCCATATTTTATAAGCTCAGGATGCTTATTAATGGCTTCTCTATATACTTCAAAGGCGACGTTATCGAGGTAAGATCTGCCCTTTGGGGTTAGGACACGACCCTTCCTAGTCTTGGCAACGAGACCTGCCCTCTCGAGCTGCTGGAGAATCTTCCTTATAATAGACCCTCCAGCCTTTCTAAAGTGCGGCGGTGCCGAACCCCTCCTCTTCCTACCGCCATACATCGTTCTCAGCGTATCTATACCGAGGGGTTCTCCTGAGATATATAGCTTTCTAAGGATAGATGCCGCTCTAACATACCACCAATCCATAGTATCAGGGGGCCTCTCCCTAGAAACCCCTGTTTTAACATATATAGCCCATGGTGGGGGCGATATCCTATCCCCTATCTCCTCTCTAAGCTTCTCAGCCAGCCTAGAGATGAAAAGATCTGCTGGAACCTCCTTAACGCTTACCACTACAGAGACCCATATCAGTAGAGTATCAACGCTTAAAACAATATAGAAATAACCCCCTTATAACCGTAAGCCTCGCTTTTTCAAGGCGAGGATGATATTTACAGATCAATTACAACTGAAGGCCTCGCCCTTTAGGGCGGGGAGAAGGTCAGATAATATAAAAGAGAAGCGATTGTCTTTCCATCTATAATCTCACCCCTACGAATCATATTGATCGCATCTTGAAGGCTTATCTTGATCACCTCTATAGCTTCATCCTCCTGATGCGAAGATCCCTCATAGGTCAATTTTCTAGCCAGGAATACATATAAGATCTCGCTTGAAATCCCAGGAGAGCTGTACATTTTAAATAGCTCTACAAGCTCCCCAGCTCTGTATCCGGTCTCTTCTAATAGCTCTCTCTCAGCGGTTTTTCTAGGATCCTCTCCAGTCTCTATAGTCCCTGCAGGGAGCTCTATTATCCAGCTTAAAGGCCCTGGCCTATACTGTTTTAACATTACCACTTGCCCATCGTCTAGCAGCGGTATTATGACAACAGCACCTGGATGGATCAATAGATCCCTTATAACCCTCCTATCCCCGAAGTCTATCATGATCCTGGAGAATGAAAATCTCTTCCCTCTACAGAGGATCTCCTGGGAGATAGATATAGGATTTTTCATACCACACCCATCTCCTTTCCTCAAGCAGAGCTTTTATAGGAAACTGTTTTATGGCGACTCCTTTGAACACTATGAGAACCGCATCCATGTTGATATATAGATGCTTTATAATATAAGAATATAAGATTGTATGAGACGAGAAGAAAACTAGACATAAACTTTACTATAGATATAGATATTATTCTAGTCTCCTTCCCGCTTGTCCCCCCTCTAGAGGTTAGGATCTCTCTAGTTAATAATTATTAATTCTTCCATTATCTCTGGCTTTTTATCTTTTTTTATTGTCCTCCTTAGTCTCGATCCTAAGTATCTTGCTATATTTAGAGGCTTTAACCCCGAATACCGTTTGGATTATCTTCGAGATATAATTGTCATCTGGCAGCGCCCTGGGACTTCCCAGCTTTACTGCTATAGCTTGCTTCAGAGCCTCTTTCGTTGCCCAATCTCTCACCTCTCCCCTTATTATCGCCTCTGCTACTTTAACTGCTATATAGAATTTCGAGAGTCTCTTTGATGTTTTCTCCTCTTCGGGGAACGACTTTGAGATCGCCTCTATAATCTTCGGCATATCATCTCTATCTTTAAAGCCATAATAATATCTCAGGAGCTCTACCCTAAAGATCTTGGATATAGTCGATGAGTCTAGAGGTGAGCCAAAAAGCTGTATCAACTTATCTCTCAGACCATCATTATCTTCCCTCAAAATTATCTCAGCAGCTTCCACATATTTCTTTTCTTGTTCAAACATTTCTAGAACATGCTTCGGAAGTTCTGGGGCTATTCCCAGCCCCTCTACGCCTACTATGTATAGAGCTATGAGATCCCTCTCATATATGTCTGAGGGGTTCGCAGCTCCCCTTACAGGCTCAACGCCGTCTCTCTCATATCTTTTCCTCAGGATCTCTATTACCTCTTCTCTTGTAAGTCTCTCACTAGATCTTGCTATGATTTCCCCCCAAACATCCACCAGGATCTTTAGTCTTTTTCTCTTTACATCCATGGATCATCATCTCTCTATCTCTATAAAATTATAAGGGAAACTCCATAATATTTAACTTATTGTAGCATATACATAATTAGCGGTTCAACGTTCTAGATCACTAGATCATATGTCAATCTAAAGAGCCTGTTTAAAGCGGATATCGATGATCAATATGGATCAGGAGCTCCTATTGTAATCATCTATTTATATCGCCCTAGAAGATATACTGCTAGGTGGCTATGTTGATAAAGACAAATGCAGAGGGCAGATATGTGGTTAATAGAAAAGGGGAAAAGTACCTTCTCGAGATCAGAAGATCTCCTGATGGAAAGACCTTCATCGTGATCGAGAAGCTTAGGAAACATGTATATGAGAAAGAGGGTGAGGAGATGGTCTGGGAGCAAAACGTTGAGGATATAGAGGAAATAGAATATGACAAGCTGCCACAAGAGGTGAGGGTTGCTTTCTCAAGTGCTACGAAGAGATAGTAATTAGAAAATCGATATTGAACTCTATATTTGATACAATATCATCTGAGATAGAATCGTGTGGGCTACTCATAGGGGTCTTCAGAGACACATATGTTGAAGTTATTGGCTATAGGGATGCTACGAATATCCTTAGGAGTAGATATGAATTCGAGATAGATCCAAAGGATTTGATAAAAACCTATGCTGAGGCAAAGGAAAAGGGGCTGGAGATCATAGGCATATATCATACCCATATTAACCATCCTCCAATTCCGAGTAAGAAGGACATTGAGGGTATGGAGCTATGGCCGGTTCCATGGCTAATAATAAGAATTCCCACTAGGGAATATACTGCATGGATGTTATGCGGAGAAAAAGTTATCGAGATGAGGATAAAACTACTAGACTGAAATATTAGGATAATAGAATCTTTCAGCCCTAGAGCGCGAGACTTTACAACCAGCTAGTCTCGCCTTCAGTATGTAGGGGATCAGATTATTTCATACACGGTCTTCGAAGATAGTATGCCGTGGATTTTAATATTTTTACCCGTTTTAAAATATAGGGGGTATACGATCCTTGGTTAGAATTGTGACGTTCGACCTATATGGAACGTTGGTGGATTGGAGAAGCTCTATCGGGTCTCTTATCAAACACGTTGTTGGATCCAAGCATGTTGAGGACTTCTTCCAATGCGATCTCGATAGTGTTAGAAGTTCGATCTCATATAAACCATATTCAGAGATTCTAGCTGACTGTTTTAAAAAGATATGTGAGAAGGCTTCAAAGCCTTGGAGGGATTACTTTGCAGAAGCTATATCTATATCGTTTGCAAAGTCTCCCCCGTTTCCCGACGCCATATTAGGGCTTAAGATCATCAAGTCCATGGGGGTAGCTACAGCTATTATATCTAACACAGAGAAAAGACTTGTTAGAATAACCATAGCAGGGATGGAACATTTGATAGATAGAGTTATAACTGCAGAGGACATAGGTGTCTATAAACCCAATAGAGAGGCCTTTATAAGGGCTTATAAAACGCTGGGGGTTAGATACGATGAAGCTATACATATCTCCTCATATCCCCAATATGATCTAGAGCCTGCTAGATCGCTTGGTATTAGGGCTATACATTTGAATAGATATGGATATACATGGGAACCATCTATAAATAGTCTTGAGGAGATAGTAGATCTGCTGAGAGACTGAGGCCCGATCCAGCTTGGGCGCGCTGCAGGTCCTTGCGGACCCCACGGCACGCCCAACGCGGCCGGCTTAACTTCCGGGTTCGATATGGGTCCGGGTGTTTCCCGGCCGCTATGGCCGGATCGGACCAATATTATTTTATACTTTAGGGGGTTATAAGCCTTAAGGCACTACACCTTGCTCCTTTCTATCCTCTCCACGTTTCCACGATATCCACTCCTGCACAGCATCTATATCTGTGCCTGCCATCTTCTCAACCACATGATCTATCTTCACTACAGCCGGCATCCTCACCCAGTGGCCAAGCAGTATTGCCTCGCCAATGTTTAGACCGGGTAGCTGGTCTAGGATCTCCTGGGTTAGATTCTCAGAAGCCCTGGCTATGTGGGCCTGATCCTCTGGCTGTACTATTCTCATTATCGCCATGGAGCCCATCTGGCTAAGCACATCAGGATCTAACCCCCTAGGTCTCTGGGAAACAACTATTAGCCCTACACCAAATTTCCTCCCCTCCCTGGCTATATGTTCAGCCCTAGGCTTTGTAAGGGTATCTCTATCTGTTGAAAGGTATATGTGGGCTTCCTCTAGAACAACTACTACTGGGTGTGGGAGTTTAGGCCGTTGATCAGAGCCTTTTCTCCAGGTAGCCGCTTTCCTCTCCTCAAGTATTCTGCCCAGCCAGTGTGATACGACCGCATCGGCCTGTAGATATGAGGATAGACCTGTAAGGTCTATAACATTTATCCTTCCAATCATAGCCTGATCAGCTATGTCCTTTACCTCATCATCTATGATCTTCTGGAGGAGATGCTTATTAGCCTCTATAGTCTCTATAACGGCCTCACACGCCTTTACCATTTCCCCTCTCCTAGCAAGCTGTTTCTCCCTCTTTATACAGCTGATCATATTCTCGAGATAAGATCTCTGTCCATCGGCATCGCTATAGTCTAGCTCCTCCTTACACTTCTTAATAACATTCTCCTGGTTCTTAGCCCCGTGTCTCACACCAACCAGCCTTGCAAACTCCTGCCAGCTGAGATATCTAGGGTTTATCCTGGCCCCTATCACATTAGGCTTTGGGAGACCTTCGAAGCTGAGCCCCACATATTCTCCATGATAGTCAAATATGAACATTGTTCCTCCCCTCTTAAGGATCTCCCTTGCTAGAAGGCTTACTAGGTTGCTCTTACCCATTCCAGTCATGGCCAGTATAGCTAGATGTCTCTGCACGATCTTGTTGAGATCCACCCTCACCTCAACATCGGGATTCCTCAGAAGGGTGCCTACTCTAGCCCACTGAAGACCCTCAGGAGCGAAGATCTTTGAGAGGGTTTTTTGTGAGGCCCTTCTAACCTCTATACCTGGAGGTGGAGGTATGGGAGGGATCCTCAGCTCATCAGGATCTCCTAGAATCTTTACATAGGCTTTATAGTATATAGCTCCCTCACTACCCTTATGAATATTTATTACCTTCCTGAGATCCTCCGGGGGGAGGGTTTCATCTATAACATATGAGCCTGAGAGAGAGCTCTGTATTAACCCTATCACGGTAATTCCATTATATCTTATCTCAACATATTCTCCAAGCATCAATGGTTTGGAAGATACTATGCTAACGCTATATGGTCTGCTCTCACCAACTACATAGCCTACTATCTCCTCTCCCCTTGTTCTCATAATGCTTTAGCAGCCTCCCAAGCCTGCTCCTCGGATCCCAGCCCAAGGATCCTCTTAATCCTATCCATATCCCTTGAAGAAACCCTGGCCAGCTTATCTGCTACCTTTAGAACCAAAGGGTACCCTGTGTCGTCCCCAGCTATACCTTCCATAACATCTCTAATCACCTCTTCAGCGTTTTCCGAACTTCTCAGGGGTATCTCGATCCTCATTATAGGGCCCCCAGCCTTAAGCCTTATATAGCTCACAGCTATATAGAGGGAAGACGCTCCGGACAATTTCTTGGCCTGTTCAACTATGCTTAGGGCTCCTTGAATTCCCTCACCTCCACCGATGATCAGTGGTTTTGTATATCCTGGCTCTATTGTGTATCTCGATAGATAGTAGAAATCCGTTCTAAACGCTTTATAGCTCTGTGGGAAATATGTGCGGATAAGATCCCTCGATACGCTATTCTTAGATATAAAAACAAATCTGTGTGAGTCTTTAGTAGAGAGCTCTGCAAGGGCCTTAACAAGCCTATTCACAGCGTCCGGGCTATTGTCATCCATCATATAGAGGGCTCTTCTAATGAGGAATCCAAGCTTAGAAATCAAAGATCCGTCTACTGCTACTATTTCACTAGAGTCCATGGCTCTCTTTGCCATCTCAGCCTCGATTGATATAGAGAGGTAGGATAAGTAGGATTCTGGATCCACCTCTGAAGCAAGTATACCGACCTTTATATCCCCATCACTCCCCCCACAGCTATTAACATACGCACCATCAACTAGATATATTATATAGCCCCTCATCTCAAGATAGTTATAGCCACTATCAACGCCAGATACACATTTACCAGAAGGGCTGGGGGTATATCTTGACCATAGGTTCTGTATCACCTCAAGCACCTCCATAGGTGGTATCTCTCTTAAAATGCTCCTCAGCTCGGAGAGCTCGCCAGAGATCTTTTTAATAGCTCCAGGTATCATCCCCAGCCCCCAGGATCCAAACCTATTATAATATATAGATCGAAGAATATATACTAATAGTAATACTCAAAAGAAGATCCTTCCAGGGGTTTATCCATGGAATCCAAGAGCTGTATAGATATATTTCAAATAATCCGTAATACCAGCTATTGAGGCTATAAAGGAGTTTTATCCTTAGATCCACAACTATGGCTAGGAATTTATTGGTGAAAACTTTCCTCCTAAAGACGCTCTTGAGAAATCTACGGAGGAAGGGATGCAGGTTCGATCGATCCTATAAGGAATATAAGTTAATGATAAAAGCAATTGGTATTGAAGAATGAAGTTAGAGTGCGGGCCAGATGAACAGTGTTTCTTCTTAAATATAGTGGAACCTTATATCTGCCGAATACTATAGGCTAGATCTTTTGATATATTTATATCTCTCATAGATCATTTCAACACCTTTATCCGTTTCTCTGAAGTAGACAGGGATTTTTCTGCCTAGATCTGGGATAAAGAATTCATATTCTCTATCGCCTATTGATACTGGTATTAGTGGTAATTCATATCCTGTGTACCTGCCTTTGGAAATCATAAGAAGTATTGAGCCTTTCCTCTCTATCCTAACCCTCGTTGTGGATCTATATGTTTCATATATACCAGCAAGCCTGTCTAGAACCCTATCAGATCTTATGAACTCTAGCTCCCTCTCAGGATTTCTGCCAAGCATCAGGGCTAGGGCGTACATACCTATGTTAGCTGGTAGATAGCCTGAGGAGTTCTCGAGAACAATCACTCCGAGTTTCTCTTCTAGTATATAGCCCATATATGCTGTGTGAACCAATACCGACCCTCCGTGGCCGACGAGCTTTTTGCCTAGGAAGCTCGGTATTATTCTAAGGCCAAGCCCATAGCCCTCGCCGCTGAATTGGGTGTAGGGATATGTGATTCTTATCCTCTCCATTTCTTCAATGCTTCTCCTAGAGACAATCTCAACATCCCCTAGCCTACCTCTATTGATCAGCATGGAGATATATCTAGACATGTCGAGGCAGTTGCTTAGAAGCCCTCCATCGGATGTTATTCCATATGGGAATGGTGTCTTGACAATCCTACCATCCCTATCAACAGCATATGGTGATGCGAAGTCAAAGTCTCTCTCAACCTCTTCTCTTGTGAAATAGCTTCTCCTCATCCCGAGGGGCTCTAGGATCTTCTTCCTTATAAAGTCAACATATCTAACCCCAGAGACCTTCTCGATCACCATTCCAAGCAATACATAGCCCTCATTTAAATAGAAGTACCTCTCGCCAGGTCTGGCCTCAGCCCAAGCCTCTGAGTCTGATATAAATGTTAGCATATCCTCATAGCTGGATATAGGCATCCACGTGCTATCCTCTTCACCAACAATGCTTCTTATATATGCCTCTGCATATGCTAGAGCCGGTATCCCGCTTGTGTGGCTCATTAGATGCCATATCTTTATTCTCTCCCCCTTCGGCCTAATCTTTAGCGGTATATAGCTGTCCACATAATCATCTATACTTATTTTCCCCTCCTCAGAGAGGATCATTATTGAGAGGCTTGTGAAAGATTTTGTAATAGATCCTATGCCGTATATAGTGCTTGGGAGAGCGGGCAAGCTTTTCTCGATATCTCTAAATCCAAAGCCTCTGGAATATATGATATCACTGTTCTTAACAACCGCTATACTTACCCCTGGCACCTTGTTTCTACTCATCTTCTCCATGACGAAGCTCTCTAACCTTCTAAAGATCTCCTCCAAGGTTTGCACCAAGTATATCGCTCCTAGAGAGACTAATAACCCTCGATCTGTCTAGCTATTAATCGATATAAACCCCATTGCTTACTAGAGGCATGGAGATCATGGATCGAGATGTTAGAGAGGCTATATATAGCTATCTAGCTAGCAGAAAACCTGAAGATCTTGAGGCGCTTAGGGAGCTTATAGGAGAAGAATTCAGAGATCTATCCCCAGTTCAGCTTGCCATAGAATATATATCAAGAGGAGGGGATCCCGAGAGAATATCAGCCCTCCTATCCTGGAGGGACTTCGAGGAATTTGTTTCAAGATCCATGGAGCTTGTTGGAATGGATGTTGCTAGAGGCATTAGAGCGCCGCCCCCCAGGGGTTTCGAGATAGATGTCCTCGGCGTCGAGCATATATCGGGCTTCTCAATAGCTGTTGACTGCAAGCACTGGTCCAGAGTGAGGAGTCTGTCTAAAGCAGCGAGGGATATGGAGGAGAGGGTGTCAAAGGCCCTTTCTAGATGCGCTATACTTCTCTCCCACCTACCAACCTTTTACAAGGCTAGGCATCTCTACCCACTCATAGTAACCCTAAGGGATCCTCAGGTAAGATATTTGGGAAGGGTTCTCATTGTCCCGATACACAGATTCAGAGATCTCCTACTGAGGTTCAGAGAATATGCTGAGGAGCTAGGTATAGAGCCATATAATAATCCTTGTTATCGGCTTCAAACCTTGAAGTAGATCAGTTATCCCTCACAACACATCATCACCCCACTTACAAGCTTTGGCCTACTCTAGGTTTACAACTGAAAGCCTCGCCCCTCAGGGCTAGATGGAGATTTATAAGCCTTGTATCCTCTAGTGTTTTTGATCATGATTGTGGTTCGCGTGAGTCTCGAGGATCAACCTCTAGCAATGCTCAATAGAAATGCTGGGTACACAAGGTTAAACATATGCCTCCGAGGCTATGATAAAATCATTAGCCCCGAGCCCCTAAGAGGGAATAGGGGTAATGGGCTGGAGACCTCGGCAAAGAGATCCTCTATAGAATTGAAAGGGGAGGAGGTCGGTAATTTCATTCCTAGAACTACATCAAAATCAAAAGATCT
>JAVVGG010000028.1:0-14509 GCA_032249275.1 Desulfurococcales archaeon | reverse complement strand
ACCAAGGGCTAACCCTCCTCACAGAATTAGAAATACCGTGAGAGGGGAAACGCTAACCAATGTTTATGAACGTACTATCGCTAGTGATCTACCGGTAGTCATATCCTGAATCCTTATAGCTATATAGATGTTTATATCTCCCTTACCGCTCAGCGGGGATAATGTTATGTTTAGCGCATCAATAAATAACCTATCTCCTACATTGATATATCGCAATAGAAGAACTTCATCTAGATATAGAAGTTTTTCTTCATCAAATAGGCTCCACGGGAATATAATTTTATATGTTGCTGCGTCTCCCTCAATATACATGATACCCCCCCTTATTGTTGTGAGAGTCCCTTCCACAGTAGTTCTAGAGATCGATAAATTGAAATTAGATACATTAAAGCTCTCTAAGTATAAACTAATATTTCTAATTATATGATTTAACAATAAGTATATATAGTTTGATATATTCCAAGGATTTTGAATAGCAGGCGAAGCATTTGTCCCCCAATACACCTGCTGATACCCTGGAGCGTTCTGAGGATAAGCACCTCTACTCCCTACTAAATTATTACCCATGGTATCGAGGTTGGTTTTACCTATGAATGCAGCTATAACAACTATAGATCCTCCGAGCATAGCTATTAACAATAGGGCAGCAGCTTGCGACCGCATATAGAGACCCAAACACAGTTTCTCTATACAGGGTAATAAGCCGATTTTAGCAAAACACGAATGTTTATCCATGGATGGGAAAATATTATATGGGAGGGGAGATATTGGCGGTAGCATCGATAGAGAGGGTTATAAGGGTGGGGGGTAAAAGGTGGGATACATATGTAAATCTATATATGAATAATAAAAACTACATAATTTATATCCCCATGTTGCCTAAAAAGCCAACCGGAATTTCCGTAGAGGTTAGGGAGCACGATAAGAAGGTATTTATAAGATTAATAAGCAGCGACGGGGGAATATGCACCTGCGAACTAGATCTACAGGCTCTGAATATCTCTAGATGCTACAATATCTCATGTACACCCGGTGCAACATGGATCGCCGATCAGGAGATCCTTAGATCGCATGTTAAATCCAGCTAACAATATAAACATTACAGCTTAGAATGGTATATGGTTTTATGCTCGATGGATGTTATCAGCTATAGTGATTTTACCGCTTTCACTATTTCTCCGGCCTTCTCTGGATTTCTCTCCAGAATTGTCCCCAATACTATTGCATCAGCGCCTGCCCTAAGGATCTCTACTGCCGTCTCAGGCTCCCTAATACCTCCGCCAGTTATTATATATAATCCTGTGTATTTCCTAACAGCTCTCACCACCTCCGGGCTGACCGGTTTAGGAGCGCCTGAACCTCCTTCTAGATATATGAACCTCATTCCAAGGAGCTCTGCTGCAATTGCATATGCCGCCGCTACCTCGGGCACCTCTTCAGGGATCGGCCTTGCCCACCCTATGTGCCCAACAGCTGTATTGCCTCCCATGAGTATATATGCTGTTGGCAGTGCCTCTAATCCGAATCTCTTCACTATTGGAGCACCTATCACCTGAGCGCCTATTATATAATATGGATCTGCGCTGTTTAAGAGTGACATGAACAAGATCGCATCAGCCTCTGGAGATATACCATTTACGTTGCCTGGGAAGAGTATTATTGGAACCCCAACCTCTCTGAGTATAGATATGGCCTTGCTAACTTCGATCTCAGATATACCAAGGCTCCCCCCAACCAGTATAGCATCTATATCCCACCCTCTGATAAGCCTCGGTATTTCCTCAATATTGTTTATAACATGTTTAGCAGGATCTGGATCTACCAATATGAATACCGCTTTCTCACCCCTCCTAGCCTTAACTTTCAGATATTCCTCCACCCTACCCCTCCACATAATCTCCACACCTCCACAGCGTCTTAAGCCGCGCTTACAGCTATATAGCTTTGCTACCCAGCTTCTTCGCCCCCGCCTTCTCCCCCTTTCTCCTCCTCAAACCATACCTCAGCCGTTCCTGAGAAATACTCGTCAATGAATTTGCCATATACATCTACAGGCTGTGCCAGCATAGGGATATCCCTAATAATAGATCTTAATCTGCACTTCGGATTTGAGCATGCTATATAAGCAACTCTCCCACCATCTTTCTCCTCAATCTTAACAGATATAGATATAGATCCACATTCAGGACATTGGAAAGTCTTCGGAGGCTTTCTCTTAGTCCAATGAACAGTTCTTAATGTCCTCCTCTTCTTCCTCCTCCCCACAGGCTGCACCTAAATCTCTATATCTTTGAGATTATTATATAACATCTTGTTCACGGTCATCGCCAGATCTAACGTTATATATGTTTCATATAAATGGAGACTCTGAGGATCTAAAGGGATGCTCACAACCTGAAAGCCTCGCCTTTTAAGGCGGGGAGGAGGTCAGCGGTTAAATAGGCTCAATAATATATTTAATGTGGTGGATGTAAAGCCTGGGTGTAGAAGGACTTAGAAAGGTTATCCTTGCTATAAGGAAGGATGAGCGTAGCTATCTAGATGAGGCTGTATCGCTTGTAAAGACGCTGGGAATCAATCATATAGAGTCTCTATTTGTCAAAAAGCCTAATCACAGGTATTATATTCAGGAGGAACTTGTAAAGAAAATGATTTCAAATGGGGAGAAGCCAGATTTAATTGTGATTTATGATAAGCTCAAACCCTGGCAATTCTATAACTTGTCAAAGGATCTAGGGTGTGATGTATGGGATCTAGTGCTCCTTCTCCTAAAGATCTTCGAGATACATGCCGGTACCAAGGAGGCCAAGCTCCAGATAGAACTCTCCCACTCGAAACACATGATCCCGGTGGTTAAAGAGTATATTAGAATGACAAAGCTAGGTGAGCAGGTAGGCTTTATGGGGCCAGGAGCATATGGCTATGAAAGCCTTTTAAGGGCTTTGAGAATGAAGGAGGTTAGAATTTCTAGGGAGCTCGCAACTATAAAGGCTAGGAGGGAGAGACTGATCCTCGCAAGGACTAAGAAGGGATATCCACATGTAGCTATAATAGGCTATACATGTGCTGGCAAGACAACCCTCTATAACAGGCTTACTGGGGATGAAAAGCCAACAGGTCCTATGCCTTTCAAGACACTTTCACCTAAGAGTAGGGCTGGGGACACACCATGTGGAAGGATCATATTTACTGACACGATAGGATTTATAAGGAAAATGCCTAGCGAGCTTATAGAGGTCTTCCACTCTGTGATCTCTGAGATCAAATATGCGGATTCACTTATCTTTGTTATAGATGCCCTAGATCCGCCTGAGGAGATGTTGGAAAAAGTTGAGACAGCCCTAGATCTCCTAGAGAGGATTGGGACTATAGATAAGCCAATAATTGTAGCTTTCAACAAAATAGATCTATTGGGAGGTTTGGATGAGAAGAAGGAGATCGAGGATCTCGTTAGAGGAGCTATGGAGTCTAAAGGCTTTAAACCCCATAGATTCTCCTGGATCTCAGCGTCGGAGGGGATCAATATAGAAGAACTATTAAGGGCCATATGCACCACAATTGGTATAAGCAATATAAATGCTCCCTCTAGATTCCACTAATCGATATACTATGTAAGATCCGGAATATGGATATATAAGGCTGTATAAATATTAGGTAAAGGTGCTATAAATGGCAGAAGCATTCGTGCTAATAAACACCGAAGTTGGCGGAGAAAACGAGGTTTTAAAGGCGCTAATAGGGATTGAAGGGGTTGAAGAGGCATATATAGTCTATGGGGTATACGATGTGGTTGCAAAGGTAAGAGCCCCTGACATAGAATCCCTTAAAACAATTGTTACAACAAATATCAGAAAGCTACCTAAAGTAAAATCAACACTTACAATGATAGTTGTAGAGGGTAAGAAGCTGGAAAATAGATAGCTACTGAAACTGAAAGCATAACTCTTCAATAGCTGGAAAGAAAGGTAAGCACAGGAAATACATGTTTAAAATCCTGTGATATTCTATCTTTAGATCTGCGATATTGCTTAGAGACATTCTGACCCCTTTAAATCATACAGAAGATCTTTTGCCGGGGTCTCCGGCCCATTACCCCTATCCCCTCTTGGGGGCTCGGGGCTGTGAACTTTATCATGGACTTGGAGACATGGGTTTACTAGAGGTTGGCCCCCGAGGTCCGCACGAAGCATAATCGTCATCAAAATTACTAGAGGATATAGAGATTATAAATCTCCATCCCCGCCTTGAATGGTGAGGCTTATAGTTGTAAACGGTGTTTATCTATACAAATATAATATAGCTGGTATAGTATCTGCCCTTATTAGCCTCCCCACAGCATCATCTATAGAGGTGTTCCATTGGCGGACGAGCTATTAAAGGTAGTCGATGTAGATGCATATATAAGCTATGCTGAGGGCTTCAACCCATATACGGTGCTCCAATGTACTCTGGAAGATGGCAGGTTATTTAACCTCTACTTAGTTCCAATAGAGATTGTGCTGGCTATGAATAAGATAAAGGGGCATGGAGTAGAAAATAATAGAGAAACACTTTTCGAGCTTCTCACAATATTCAGCGAGTTGGAGATTCTAAGGGATAGAATAGAGAAGGTAGTTGTTGATGAGGTAAGTGAGGAGACACATCTCTATACGGCGAAAATCTATATAAAGGGTTCTGGATTTACATTTGTGAAGAGAATGATACCCAGTCACGCGATATTCCTGGCATATTTGATAGGAAGCCCTATATATGTTTCTAAGGAACTTGTAGATAGACAGGAGGCTGATGAGAAAGAAGAGTCTAGAGGAAGATAAGTAGATCAGAATGGAACATAGCTATTAGATATTCACAGCTACATCCTATAATCTACAGCTCACCTAGTGGGTTTCTGCTTTTTACCCTTTAAAAGGGCGTCTAATGAGACTCCATTGACCATTATAACTTTGTATTTAACGCCTGGAAGATCTCCCATGGACTTGCCCCTAGTACCCCCAATCCCAGCTATTATTACCTCGTCATGCTCATCTATAAATGTGATACCCCCATCCTTTGGAACGAAAGCTGTTACAACTTTGCCGTTTTTCACTAGCTGCACTCTAACGCATTTCCTCAGAGCTGAGTTGGGCTGTCTGGATTCAATACCAACCTTTTCAAGGACTATACCCCTAGCCATTGGGGCTCCCTCAAGCGGATCGTATTTTTCTTTAAGCCTTAGCATCCTAACCCTGAAGTCCCTCTGGCTCCACCTAAATTTAAGTCTCTTTTTCTCCAGTTTTCGTGCAGCATATAGGCCTGAGGGTGCTTTTTTGCCGGACATCTTATATCCTGTAAATATTTTACTTTTAGAACTTATAAGCTGGGAATTTGAATGTATTCTAGTAAACGGGGATTATTTTATTTTTGTATTAATTAAATTATTGAGTAACTGTATTTATTAACCTTCTAACCAATATTATATGGTGATATTCGAAAATATCAAGCATAGCCGAATCTCCAATTGTTGAGCCTGATTGGCTTGAGAAAAACTTAGATAAGGTTAAGATCGTCGAGGTAGACTATGACCCTGCATCTGCATATAACATAGGCCATATACCGGGAGCCCTGCTGATAGATTGGAAAAGAGATCTGAATAGGTATCCTGAGAGAGACATCATAGATAAGGAGGGCTTTGAAGCACTGATGTCTAGGCTAGGTATTTCAAATGATGATCTAGTAGTGCTGTATGGAGACTATAACAACTGGTTTGCAGCATTTGCTTATTGGGTGTTTAAAATATATGGACATGAGAAAGTAAAGATCCTAAATGGGGGTAGGAAGAAATGGATAGAGCTGGGAAAGCCTTTGACAAAAGATGTTCCCCAGCCTAAGCCCACAAGCTATAAAGTCACAAAGGTTGATCTAACGATAAGAGCCTCTTTCCTAGATGTGCTAAAGAGCCTGAGAAACCCCAAAGTAGTGCTAGTAGATGTTAGAAGCCCTGCAGAATATAGAGGCGAGATCACAGCTCCACCCGAATATCCAAACGAGGCAGCCCAGAGAGGAGGCCACATACCCGGTGCAATAAACATACCCTGGGCCCAGGCTGTGAAGGAGGATGGAACCTTTAAGAGTATGGAGGAGCTCAGAGCGTTATATGAGAGTAAGGGGGTTACTAAGGACAAGGAAGTCATAGTATATTGCAGAATAGGCGAGAGGGCTGCTCACACATTCTTTGTACTGAAAGAGCTCCTCGGATATCCGAAAGTAAGGCTATATGATGGCTCATGGAGTGAGTGGGGGAATATGGTAGGTGTTCCGATAGAGAAGTGATCCCCATGGAAGAGAATCAGGCTAGGATCATAGATATAGGTGATCTCAGCATTCTTTGCAGCACATCAAGACTTGGAGAGATCAGAAGAAGGGTTCTAGAAAATCTCAGACAAGGAGAGGAGGCGATAATCCTCACAAGCGACCCTGAAACATGGTACTCATTAGCAAATCTGGGCGATGAACTGGGATACGATGTTCTAGAATCGAGGAGGGATGGCAATAAATATATAGTCAGGATAAGACTTAGATAAAGATTTTACGGCCCTCTCAAGAGTGTTGTTTAGGATATCTCAAGATTGTTTAGATCGTTCCCTGACGTCTTCACAGTCTTTTTCAAGCACTCTACGGCGATTCACCCTCTCACCCATACAGGAGGAACGAGTGTTTTGAGCAACCATGTTTGTGAGTTTATAGTGCTTTACAACTGAAAGCCCCGCCCTTTAGGGCGGGGAGGGGGTCAGAACTTCCCTGAGGCATTAAAACTCACTTGAACTTCTCCGACCTTAAGACCTTAAGCATCCTAATAAAGTTTCCTACCTCTATTTTTGCCCTTCAGCTTATGGAGCCAAAGTCCTCTTAGATCTTGAGAAATCTTTGTGATAGTCCCCCTTAACCCGCCTATCTGGTACTCCCTAACAACACCGATCCAATCTATCTTCATTATAATAATCATAAATATTATAGAGACTGTAAGGAGAATTGGAATCTGCAGATATTGTGGGAGACCTATATCTTCAACAGCTGTTGAGAAGCCTCTTCCAAGGAAAACTATAAGTAGGGATGCTACAGTCTTTCCCAGGAATGTGGCTAGGAAATAAAGAGATACGCTATATCCTGTGAATGCAATGGGTATCAATATTACATCATCTGGAATAGGCGTTGAGGTTGCCACTAGAACAAATAGGAATCCCCATTTCTTTATCAGATTGCCGAAGATCTCAACGTTTTTCCTACTCTCTTCTGACAATATTTTTGAAACCCCTCTACCTATTAGATAGATCACCATCTTTCCAATGGTAGATCCAATACCAGAGATAATAGCAATAGACACAAGAAATAGAGGATCGTGATACCTGTTGGAATAGTATATCAGAAGTAGATAGTAAGGCACAGCAGCATATGGTATAGAATTTCCTATGAGAGAAGCTATAAATACAGATATATATGGATTAGATCTTACACTCATAAATATATAATATACTCCCTCTATAAGCGCCCTTAATACCTCATCATGAACAGTCAATACTATCCTTATATAAAGTTACATAGAAACTAAAATAGATACTTATGAGAATTAGGCTATCGAAACCCATTAAAGCTAGGTGAGACGGGGGAACACTACCTTGTGAGATTTCTAAGATAGAATATGCTTCCTAGCACAAGGAATATTATACACCACGCTGCTAGCTTTAACAAAAGGATTAGTGGGTCCTCTGTTGTTGCGTTAGGTGTGAAGATACCTCTATATATGCTTGTTGCTATTGAAACCGGGTTATTTGAGATCATTATGTAGAGAACCTGTGGGAAATATCTTGATATCAAGCTATCTGGATAGAATACATTCGAAAAGAAAAACAGCACGAAATATGTAAAGCTCCTCATAGTAGCCTGAAGATCGAAGCTTCTAACTGCTGTAGAGATTACTATTGATAGGCTTGACATAGATATTGTGAGCATTATAGATGCGACAACCATAGTCCATGCTTCGGCTGGGGTTGGTAGCTTTCCATGGAGTATTACTAGAAGAAGTATGAATGGTATTTGATAGATAAGCCCCCTAACAGCGCCACCTAATATCCTGCCTATGGAGAGCTGCATCCTAGTTAGGGGGAGGCTTAGGAAATACTGTGTATAGCCTCTCCTAACCTCTACACCAACTTCCCTGCCTATGGAGAACGCTGAGGCAAAGGTAGCTATAGCGGTTATCCCTGGCGCTAGAAATAAGAGATAGTCGCTGATATAGGCTCTATTTATTATATTATTAAATATTAGGGCGAATATGAAGAGATCCGTTAGGTTCATCGTTATAAGCCCTGCGAGCCACCATTTATACTTCCAAAACCTATCTAGATCTCTCTTCATAACTATATATAGCCCTCTAGCATAGCCCATGCCAACGATCCTCATCTCCAGCCACCTCCTTCAGCCTTTCTCTCTATGAAGAGCATTGCTAGAACTGAAAGCCCTATAGCTAGGCCTGCTATATACGATATCATCTGCTCCTGGCTTAGATATAGAAATGACTTTAAATCTTCAAAGAGAAATAGGGCTCTTAAAAAGTCTGCAAGGCTTGAAAGTGGATTAAACATCGCTGCATAGAAATACGCTGGTATAGCTGATAAAAATGGAAGTGGGTAGAATATGGTGCTGAGCCTTACTAAGAGAGCGTCTACAACTCCAAAGAGAATATCAGTTCTATCCCCGGATTTCAGTCCAAAAACTATGTTTATAGCTAGTCCTACAATACCTATTGAGAAGGCTAGGGCTGAGAGCATGGCTATTGCTATTAAAAGGGGATTCCATATTCTAAGCATAATCAATATGAATAGCATCATTGGAAGGGTATATATGAAAGAAGCTATTCCTCCACCAACGGTTCTCCCTATAGCGAGTATCCTCCTTCTAACAGGCAGCGAGAGGTGATACTCTATAATCCCCTCTTCAAATTCCTCAGCTATTTCATAACCCCTAAACATGGATATCGAGAAGAGCAGGGCTGTATAGGCTCCGAATAAGTAGTATTCATAATACGTTACACCAGAGCCTGCGGAAGGCCTTATAGCTACTAAATATGATATAAGCACTGCGAAAACCGATACCTGAACAGCGAACCAGGCAAACCTCATTATAAGAAATACCTTATACCTAGCTACCTTCCTAACATCCCACATTATCATTAGTAGGAGAGTCCTTAGATCTTCCCTCAGTTTTCATCACCCACAAGCTTCGCCCCTGTATAGTAGAAGAATACATCATCAAGTGTTGGCTCTTTCAAGCTTATCTGCCTAATCTTTATACCCTTCCTCGTAAATAGATCTACAACCCTTGCTATCTTCTCCTCACCCTTATTAACATATATCCTTATAACAGCATCTCTCAGATCTATTCTTATAGCATCAACATCGCTTTTGATCATGTCGAGGAAATCCTGCCTTATATGGCCATCCACAACTGCCTCTATTATATCTCCTCCAGGGATGCCGTCTTTAAGCTCACCAGGCGTTCCTAGGGCTTTGAGAGACCCCCTATATATGATCCCTATTCTATCGCTCAGCCTCTCAGCTTCAGCCATCTCGTTGGTCGCAACTATTATTGTTGAACCGCTTCTCCTGAGATCCTCTATCATCCTCCAGACAGCATGCTTAGTTATAACATCTAGCTGAGCGGTTGGCTCATCGAATATCGCTAGCCTAGGCCTTTGTATAAATATCTTAGCCAACTCTACTTTCTTCTTGTTTCCACCGCTGAGCTCCGCAAAAGCCTTGTTCCTATACTCCCAAATATCTAGATCCTCCATAACATCCCTAACTACCCTTTTAGCATCGCCCATGCTATAACCAACAACCATTGCATGCCAGAGGAGAAGCTCATAGGGTTTGTCAACCCACAGAGCCTTAGGCTCCTGAAAGGCTATCCCAACATATTTCCTCACCTCGTCTCCCTGCCTAACAACGCTCTTTCCAAACACTATCACATCTCCCGATGTGGGTTTATACACAGTTGCTATTATGAGCAACGTTGTGCTCTTACCAGATCCATTAGGGCCTAGAAGGCCGAAGATCTCTCCCTCCTTAATTGTTAAGTTGATACCATTAACAGCTATCGTGTTGCCGAATCTCTTCACTAGATCTATGATCTTTACTGCCGGTTCCATCTTAAAAAACCATTAATAAATATATAGTCTCAATTAATATATAATACATCTCTTCTAGATCTAAAATTATGATCATTGCGCATAAGAGCACCTTTTAAGATGGAAAAAGATCAGATAAGTGTTGCCCGTGTTCAGAAAAACCAAAATAGTTAATGTAATAGGCATGAACACCCCATCTCTTCTTGGGATCCCACATATCTAGTTAGGATCTTTATCTCTCTCAATGCTATATCTCAAGATTCTATGTGATCCTTTGTAGGTATATGTTTATTTAATAGTTTAATATATTTATAGTATATTAATAGCTAATATTGATTTACCCTCTATTGATAATCTCTAATTGATAATCTCTAGAGGTGCTGCAAGGGTATAAAATGGAGCTCGGCTATGCTAATTCATCTCTAACCAAACCCAAGATAACCTAACGTATCTATAGCAGCTGAAAGACCAGAAAAGCCATATTTAAACTAACAATTTCTTTCGAAGCATGTGAAATCAGATATGATTGATTTTTGCTACGAACCTAGCAAGCTTTATCATCTAATCTCGTACGCCTGTGGAGCTGGCTCAGCACTGACTATGGATACCTTATAGCCCCTTTCCGCATATAGCTTAGATATCTCCTCACCTATTCTTTTATGAAGCTCTCTTTTAGCTAATATGAGGATGCTTGGGCCTGCACCGCTCACAGAGACCCCATAGGCCCCAAGCTCCTTAGCTCTTTTCTTTACATCCATATATAGGGGTATCAACCCTGCCGATGCTCTTGCAGTCTCTACAATGTGATCTTCCATTCCCTCACCAGCTATCTTCAGATTTCCTGACACTATGCCATATATAAGCTTAGCTAAATTCGACGAGTTCTTTACATAGTCCCTCAGCAATATCTGTTTAGGAAGCACAGACCTTGCTAAACCTGTTTTCTTCTCTGGTGTTGTAATCTCTGGGATTACTAGTAGGAATTCGAAATCTGTACCACTGCTAATCCTTCTAGCTGAGATCTTCTCGCCCGGATTAACCATGACAAAGCCTCCTAGAAGGCTTGCTGAGACATTATCGTAATGGGGTTCTCCGGATGCTATTCTCTCACCCTCTCCAGCTATGTATATCAGCTCATCCTCGCTGAATACTCCTCCTAGAAGCTCGTTTATAGCTTTCGCAGCAGCTGCAGAAGAAGCACCGCTGCTTCCAAGACCCTTCCCTGGCGGTACCCCCTTTTCCAAGTTCACCTCGAGCTGGAGTTTTTCGCCTGTCACCTCTAAAGCCCTCATGATCGGCCCTATAACCACGTTCCCCTCTCCATGGGGAATCTTTTCAACGTATTTACCTCTCACGCTGAGATCTATCTTTGTGGATCCCTCTCCAACCAGTTTAATCTCTACTGTATCGTAGAAAGCGTTGAGAGCCACAGCTAATATATCAAAGCCAGGACCTAGGTTAGCAGATGACATATATGCTCTAACAGCTGCCTTTCTCATAGCAATCTCTAGGTGTAGATATATGTTAAGAGCTTTTTATGTTATGCTCACAGCAGCGAACTTCTGTTTAGTTAGGTGATTTACGATGACTATTGCTATAAGCTCTGTTAGAATCAATATGACTCCTAGTGATGCGACAACAGCTATTGCCTGTACCTTATTTGCGATATAGTCGCTCATGATGAAGGTCATTGGAGCAGCGTGGTTTACACCAACAGCAGCAATGCCTCCAAGGGTCACCGAGACGCTCACCTCGCTAAATGCGTATACCCAGCCCATCAGAGATCCGCTAGCTATGCTTAGCTTTGATAGAGGTAATGTGATCTTCGATATAATCCCTATTCGCTTGGATCCCAAATTCGCTGCTGCCTCCTCAAGACTAACATGTATTTGTTGTATCCCAGCATATGCAGCCCTTATAACAAATGGCGCCTTTCTAACGCTAAAAGCTATTATAATTGATATTGCAAGGGCTTGAACGCTGTCTAGATAGTTGAAGCCCAACAACGACGATAGATCCATGAAGTAATATAGATATCCAAGAGCTACCACGAGACCTGGAATTGTGAGGGCGCTCATAGAGATAGCATCTATAGCACTCGTCGCCGGCCTTTAAACCTCTGCGATATATATGCTATAGATATTGCTAGGAGAACCATTATTGCTAATGCAGCGATAGAATATATAAGCGAGTTATAGAGAGCCCTTACAGCAATAGGATCCGCAAATGCTTCTATGAGGAAGCGAGGGCTTATCTCGAGGGGCACAGGGCTTCTCAACCATGGGGGCTAGCTAGGGCGAATATCGCTACCCCAATTTGTGGAAGTGACGTGAATATAGCTAGGGGGAAAGCCACTAAATAGATTAGAAGATAGCTTATAGCCTCTGGTCTCTTAAAGTAGGTGTAGGGTCTCCCACCTTTCGACGGCAATGCATACTGCTTCTTGCCCGCAAGCTCCCTGGCCACTATAAAGACTGATATTGCAATTACCAGGAGAATAATAGCGAGGAAGGCTGTGGTAGGGCTTATACTACCGGTAGAGGCCTGTCTAAATGTTAAGTAGATCTCATACGATATTGTCTGTTTAAATTTAAATGCTATGGGTTCTCCGAGATCCTCAAGACTAAATATAAATATGGTTGAGGCCGCAGCTATAATACCTGGCGTGGAGAGGGGTAGGGTGACTGTTCTAAATAGTGTAAAGCCTCTGCTACCTAGGTTCTCAGCCTGCTCCTCAGCTGAAGGATCCTGTGAGAGCATTGAGGCGCTTATATTGAGATATGCTATTGGGTAGAAAGCCATTACTTGGGCTAGCACAACCCCTGCCATCTCCTGAAAGCTGATTCCAAATGGAAGTTTAAGTAGATCAGTCATAAACCATGGTATAAACCCGTAAATAGGGTCGAAGAGCTTGAAAGCGACAAAGGCATTTATAAAAGGTGCTGGGAGCATTGGTATATATAGCAGCAGTCTTAGAAGACTCTTCATAGGAAATATATATCTAGAGATGATTACAGCGAAGAACAGTCCAAGAGCTATAGATATTATTGTTACTATTGAAGCTATCAAGATAGAATTAAGGATCAAACCATAGTTAAACCCCCTAATAATATAGATAACCCGGCCATCCGGCCTAGTATATTGTACTATAGGCTCCTGAGCAACATAAGGAGAGAAGTACTTAGGATTTATCGCAAGGCTAGTTATATCGGCCTGAGAGGCGGCTGAGAGAACATATACTAGAGGCACTATAAGGAAAGCAATATAAAATATATAAGTGGCAGTCAACTGAAAGGTTAGAAAAGACTCTCTCCTAAGCAAGCTCCCCTGATCATGTTACGTAAATCCCTTATAATTAGCTTCTCATAGCTAGAATAGAAAGACATTCTACAATTGAAACCCCAGGGAAGAAATTCTAGTGAGTTTAAATCGTTTGTAGCCCTCTTAAGTCATCTTCAGCTATTCATCTCTGTCTTTAGACGCTGTTTTAGATTTTATATTTGGCTTATATAGCTTAGTATCGAGACTAAATTTCTCCATAGCCGTTAATATGCTTAATAACTACTCTATAATAATTAATTATTACAACTAAAAGTCTCGCCCTCTAGGGTGAAGAGGGGATCAGAAAAATTAGGAGACACTCCATAATTATCCAATTTCACGAAAAGAGAATGACTTTCAAAAAGCTGTGAAAAATACTGGATAGGGGGATATAATGTGGGCAGAGAACTCAAGAAACACGTTGATGCATTAAATTATCGTTGATTCGGAATACACGCAGGTGATATAACTGGATGGTTTGATACCAATATTTATAGAATTAATCTCTATAATAGATGAGAATAGTTAAAATTAATAATTAAAGAATAAATTAAGATCATCATAAGAAATCAAGAAACCAGGAACAGCCTGCCAATATGAATAGCCGCTTGTCCCTCGATGGTCATTGATTGTCGTTGATTTTCTTTTGTTTTGGATTGCTTTGCTTCTCGATCCACAGGGATGTTATCACACCCTGTGGCTATCGAGGGACTTCCACATCCACCACAGAGACCTAGGGATCTCTATGGGCTCACTGGTGGCTGTTGAGTCCAGCAGCACCGGGCTCCCATCTAGGTCTAAGATTAAAACCCAGCCCTTCTGGGCAATGCCCTCATCTAGGGCTTCGAGGGCTTTAAAATAGATATTTATCAAGGCAACTACCTCTCTATGCCACCTCTCACCTCCCTTGCTGTAGATCCCTATTCTATCCTCTCCATATTCTATCGGGGCATTGTGTATTGGGCAGATCTTAGATTTGTTTCTGGGATCAACCATCAATACCGGCACACCATATTCCCTAGCCTT
>JAVVGG010000027.1:0-14632 GCA_032249275.1 Desulfurococcales archaeon | reverse complement strand
TGCTTACAGATAGTAGAAGATCTACAAGATTCGTCGGATCGTCGAGATTGGGACGATCCTCCGCCCAAATGGAATGCTAAATGATAGCTACCTCATATGTTAGTTAGGTGATCATAATCATTGTTCGTGGAAGCTATGTTATAGGCTGCATAGATTCACATAGCTCCATATACCCTTTCCTCTCTATGGGGGGTGATCTAGAAGATGGCATCCTCAAAGAGTTTTGATCTATATATGTTGGCTGGGACATCTGTGCTAGGCATTGCATCAGTGGTTCTCTTACTAATTATTATAAATAGCTGGAGATCTGTTCTCTCGACCCAGCCTATATATTATCCTATAGCACTGCTGGCAGTTGCAATAATCCCGCTAGCGCTTATGATAATGATCTTGCTATTTGAAATTGGATTTACACCATTTAAAAGGCTTCTAATATCGGTAGCAAGGAAGAAAGAGATATTAGGCGAGAGTAAAGAGAAGATCGAAATAAGATCTGTAGAGACTAGCGCTAGCCCTGGAGAAGCGGCTATAGCTATAGTTGTACCTAGCAGCAGTGTGCCAGGAGTTAAAGGAGTTAAGGAGGTAGAGGCTACCCCTATAAATACACAGGCTAGAGATGCATCTTTGAATGCTGAACAAAAGGTCATAGGATCGAGCCCTAGTTCTATAGAAGTCGACATAGCTGGGATAGTTAAGGAGGAGGTGTCTAGGGCTGTTTCGAATGTGACATCAACTGTTAATAGGATCTCTGAGGAGATAGAGAAGATTAAGAAGGAGTTTGAAGAAACCAAAGCAGTGATCGAGGAGGGTATGATGGATATCAGAACCTTGTTATCTGAGATCTCGAATCCCTTCAACTATATGAGAAGATTTATGTCGGAGCTCGAGCTGGATGAGATGGGGATCAAAGGTGAGAGGATCGCAAGGCCAGAGATGACCAGCGTTGGTAGTGAGCAGGGCAGTGGTGGGTATGGAGGCTCTGAGATACAAGACGTTATGGCAAGACCTTCCCCAGCATCTAATGCTATATCGGCGAACAGCGTGGGGGAAAACCTGGCAGAGCTCCTCATCGGTAGAGCCGGTATAGCGAAGATTATGAGGCTTGTAATATTTGTTGGGGATAACCTTCCGAAACTCGGTAGGGAGGGTCTTCTGGGGCTTGTCGAGCTCGGAGTTGCTTCCGGGGTTCTTCCAAAGGATTCCATGCACCTCATAGCAAAGATAGTATCCCTTATAGAGGGCTCTAGGGTTCCTCCTAAGAGACTCGCTATCACAATCTACGAGCTTGCCAGATCTATGGGTGTGTATGACAAAGATGCAGAGTTCCTCTCAGCAGCTCTCTCGGGGGTGTGAGGGTTGGTGAGTACACCCATAGTCGAGGGTATACTTATAGTTGCATCGATAGCTATAGCGTCTATCCTCTCAGGCGTTGTGCTGTCAAAGGTATATTCCATAGAGTCTGTGTTATCGCAGATAGCCTCTCTAGAGAAGGCAAATGCTCAAACGAGAATCAAGCTTGTATATCTAGTATGTGTGAGCAGCTCTAACTTCATAGCATATGTAAAGAACACAGGGATCCTGTCTGTTAATATGAGTATGATAGATGTTCTAGTAGGACCTCCAGGGTCTGAGAAGCCCATATGGATGCTTGGTGGGAGTGCTTATCCAATAACACAGAGGGGATCCCAGATCCTCATGCAGGGCGAGATGGGAGGCATAAACATAACGATTCAGAGCCCTCTGAATACAACTATAATAAGTGTTAGGCTGATATACCCCAACGGCATATCGGAATACGCTATTTGTTCTCTATGAGGTGGTGAGATGGGTCTTTCGAACTCTCTATCTTCGGCTCTGTTAATGGTTGCTATGATCCAGATCTTTGTGATATTTGGAGGGATATCGGTGGAGAAGATCTCTGAACTTTCTAAGGAAATGTATGGGGTAGTCTCAATCGATATGCGTCTCATTATGGATAGATGTTCTATAGTGGGTATCAGCATAAACCCTATGCCAGGCGGCTCTATTATATATGTTAATATAAGCAATAATGGGTCTATGCAGTGGTGGGACTATAGAAAGATCTTCGTGATTCTAGATATACTCCTCACCAGTGGGTCAAAGCAGAGCTATTTCGCATCAATAGCCTCTCTACCCTATACATTATATGGAGACACTATAAACCCTGGGATAGTAGATCCAGGCGAGATCCTCGGTGTTTGGTACAGCTTACAGGGGATCTATGTAGATAATATCTCCAAAGTGAGAGTCATTTTTTCAACTCAGTATGGAGGTGTATGCATTGGCTAGCCGATATACTGAGAAAGGAGGTTTCGAGGATAATAAGCGGAAAGTGTTATCAACAGGGATCGAAGAGCTAGATAATAAAATAGGCGGTGGCATCCCAGTCCCATCGATGATCCTGCTGGAGGGATCCCACGGAACTGGGAAAACCGTGCTTAGCTTCCTAATAGCATCAACACTTCTTCGGCAAGGTTTCAGAGTTCTATATATAACTACAGAAACCACTGTGAAGGAGCTGATCCACAAGGCGTCTTCAGCGGGCTTCAGGATCCTCAGAGGGAAATTCATCTCTGGCTCTCTAGCAGTGTTCTCGGTACATATTGCTGGGGCAAAATGGGATGAGAAGCTGGGGAAGATCTCTTTAAGGGTTCTCTCAAGATTCTTTGGCAGCTATAGCGATAAATTTGATGCTATGGTCATAGACTCCCTATCGATCTTGGTTACATATTCGTCGAGAGACTCTATAATGGACTTTCTAACATTCCTTAGAAGCGAGACAAGTCTTGGGAAGACGTTCATAATATCGATCCATCCAGGGGCTCTGGAGGAGTCCCTCATACTCAGGCTTAGAGCCTCCTCAGACATCTATCTATACCTCGACAGAGTTGACTTCGGAGGCAAGGTGTATAAGGCTATACAGGTTAAAAAGATCTATGGAATAGAGATGCCTGCAGAATCCTCCATAGTATTCGATATAGATCCTTCTATAGGCTTTAGAATCATACCAATATCGCTCTCAACACTATAAGTGGGGTGATGTAGTTGTATTGGAGACCAGAAGAGATATATGAAAAGGGGTATAAGAGGGAGGTTCTAGCTAGAAATCCACATCTCCTAGAATATATATTGAGGATTCGAGATACCCTCGGAGTCCCTGAGTTTGTAGAAAAACCGGGCGATGAGCTTAGATATGCTGATAAGTTCAACGTGATCTACCCTGTTGGGGACCCCATATTTATACATGCATATACCCTGGAAGAAGGGGGATCTTCTAACTATTCAAGGAAATACTATGTGGTTGAGCCCGAGATACCTTCTAAAGAGCTCATTGAGGCGATTGAAGAGGTATTTGCTATAGTGAGTGGTGAATATGAAGCTCCAGAGGATCCTGGCGAGAAAAGGGAGCTTATAGAGAAGATCCTAGAAAGGATAATCACCCCAGTGAATAGGGGGAAAGGATATTTCAGGCTAAGGGGTAAGAGGGTAGAGGTATCTGTGAGGGATCTAGAGGCAATTAAATACTATATGCTTAGGGAGAAAATAGGTACAAGTGTTCTGGAGCCCTTCCTCAGAGATCCATATATAGAAGATATATCATGCCCTGGGGCTGGTTGTATATACCTGGTACACAAGATCTTCGGCCCTATGGAGACCAACGTGTGTTTCAGGGATAATGAGGATCTTAATAGATTTATAATAAAGATATCCGAGAGAATCGGAAAGCCTGTTTCGAGGTCCAGGCCTATTGTGGATGCTGTGCTTCCAGACGGCTCTAGGATCAATATTGTTTATGGAGAGGATGTGTCTCTTAAGGGTAGTAACTTCACTATCAGGAAGTTCTCTAAGGAGCCCATCTCGGTGGTTCAGCTCATTAGATGGGGCACTATGAGTGCTGAGATAGCATCCTATCTATGGATGGCTCTGAGGGAGCAAATGAATGTGTGGATCTGCGGTGAGACAGCCTCTGGCAAGACCACGACTCTCAATGCTATAGCAGCCTTCATACCGCCGGATTACAAGATCATATCTATAGAGGATACAGCCGAGGTAAACCTACCCCACGAGAACTGGGTTAGAGAGCTCACTAGGGACACGGGATCCCCGGAGTCTTCGATAACAATGTTCGATCTGCTGAGGGCAGCCCTGAGGCAGAGGCCTAACTACATCATAGTGGGAGAGATAAGGGGTAGAGAGGGGAACATAGCATTCCAGGCTATGCAGAGCGTGCCATGGTACATCCCCATAATGGTCAGGAGAAATGGTGTTGTGGAGATAGCAGCAATAGGGTCTATTGTAGATAGATACTTCGGAGAAGGAGAGGGGGATGGCGAGAAGCTGGTTTCAGATCTGGAGGTGCTTACGATAACAAGGAGCATGCAAGTTAGATTTGCAAGGGTTAGCAGGGTTATAAGACATTGGTATAGGGGTAAGCTATATAGAATATGGCTTTCAGACGGTAGCTATGTGGATGTCACAGGATCCCACTCTCTAATAGCCTACAACCCGGTAAGAGGGTTGTATGAGGTGAAGCCGACAGAGCTTTATAGGGGTGATTGGCTTCTAACAGCTTCCCTGCCTATAGCGTCATATGGAGAGCCCCGCGAATCCCTAGAGGCTCTGGGATATCTATGCGGCGCAGCCCTAGTCTCTGGAGAGCTGGTTGAAGATGGAAATAGATCTAGGTTGAAGCTGCATATATCAGGGGGTAAGGAGTTATCGATACTCCTTAGATTCCTCACACTACTCAAGGATCATGTCGAGATTTACCCAGCTAAGAATGGATTAGAGATAAGGGCTCCCAGGGGGTCTATGGCTGCTAATGCTATGCGATGTGTCTATGGCGACTTCCCATATGAGGTCTCATATGTAAGGCCATTTGCATATAGCGTTATAAGGGCTCTGAGAGAGTTATGCGGATCTAAATGCGATGGTAAAAGCGTTAAAGGAGTTAAGCTCTCCGATATAGTTAGCTGGCTTAAGAGGATACATAGGCTTGAAGACCTAGAGGATCCCATTCTAGGTAGTTCGAATAATAATGTAGGAGATAGTGTGGAGATTGGAAGGGGTATAAGGGTTGTAAGTGTAGCATATATCGAGGAGATAGATTATAAGGGCTATGTATACGATCTATCAGTCCCCGGCGACGAAACATTCCTGGGAGGGTCTAAACCGATATTGCTCCACAATACAGGCCACGGTGTTATGAGCACCTTCCACGCGGCTAACATACAGAGGCTAGTCCAGAGGCTAACTGGGAGCCCTATAGAGGTTCCCCCATCATATCTGGACAACCTAAATATAGCTGTGTTTCAGAGCGCTGTATATGATAAAAAGGGCAGGCTTATGAGGAGGGTGATCGAGGTTGACGAGATAATAGGCTATGACCCTGATAAGGGTAGAATAGCCTATCTACCAGCTTTCACATGGGATCCTGGGAAGGATGTGCACATATATATGGGTAGGGGTTCCTCATTCATATTAGAATATAAAATAGCCCTTAGAAGAGGCATACCAAGATCCCAGATAAAGCTTGTATACGATGAACTTAGCATGAGAGCAAGGTTCCTCGAGCTTCTAGCCAAGAACAGGGTTACAAGCTATTGGAAGGTGTGGAGGGCTATTAGAGCTACATATAGATATCCGCTAGAAAAGCTTGTGGCTAGGCTTGAGAAGGGCGACACATCGTTTATAGAGGAAAACGGTGGGGGCTATGGCACGGGTGAGAATGCTTAAGCTAGAGATCCTTAGGATCTCCTCTCGCGGGCTAGACTTAGAAGATCTATTGCTAATGGTTCATCTATATGCCCTCATAAGCTCTGGGATCGAGAGGAGGGATGCTATAAGAATTCTTTCTTCTGAGGATAGAATTTATAGGAAGGTACATAAAACCCTGGTATTCATAGATAGGGTTGTGAGGGGCTGGGGATACGATCTTGTGGCAGCGTTGGTTCTCGCATCTAAGAGGGTTAAGAGAGTATTTGCCAAGGAGTTTCTTGAAAGACTCTCTCAGGTAGTAGGCTCTGGAGCTGATATGACGACCTTTCTCAAGAATGAGATAGATAGTGCTCTTATTACGTATGTATCCCAGATGGACAAGGTTTTCGAAGCAATAAGGGTTCTCTTCAGTCTCTTCTCAACATCTATGAGTACATCTGTCTTTCTACTAGCTAATATGGCTATAATGGCCATGCTGCTCGGCGGTGGCGATCAATTCTTCATAGCCTCAACTTTAGGGCTTCTCCTCTCCATTTTTGTACTAGCAGCTATAGTTATAATCATGATACCGAGGGATCCAATAGCCTTTCCAAGATCCCATGTTGAGAGGAGGATGAGACTATATACATTACTATCGATTGTTGTTGGGGTCTTCCTCTTCACTATTGGACTGGTTGTGTATCAATATCTAATGATACTTCCCATATCTCTTCTATCAATCTCGATGATATTCTTTGGCAGGCTTATTATAAACCTCGAGACTAGGCTTGCGAAGTATGACGATGCATTTCCAGTATTTATGAGAAGCCTTGGACACCTCCTCCACGTGGTGCCTGATATGAGGCAGAGTATCAAGGCAATTATGAGAGGCTCCCTAGGTATTCTGGAGAAGAGTGTTGCAGCTCTTAAGAGGAGGCTATATATGGGGGTCTCTCTTGAGAGGGCTTGGATGAAGATGCTCGAGGAGATAGGATCTAGGATATGTCTCTTTTCAGGGGAAGTGATGCTCCACACATTCCTTGCACAGGGCGATGTAAGGGGTATGGGTAAGATGCTGGGTGATGTCCTAAGCTCTATAAATGATATTAGGAAAAAGAGATCACAGATGGCAAGGGCCTTCGAGTCAACGCTTCTAATGCTTCACCTTCTAACATCATCTATACTTGGGTTGATAGGTGTTTTAGTATCTATATTCTCCCAAATAGCGAGTCTCCCAGGGATGACAGTTATAAACATAGCACCTATAAGTGGGGAAACAGTATTCCATGTCAGTATAGTGGTGATAATAACCCTCTCGATAGTAAATGGGATTGTCACAAGAGCTATATACCCTGGGAGCCTGGTAGGATCTATATACTATATAGGAGTGCTACTTGTACTCGGATGGATAGCTTATACAATTACAAGTAATGCCTTGTCAGGCCTTCTATCGGGAATGCTTGGAAATATAAATATAAGCCCGATATAAAATGTTTATATAAATAATATATTAATTATCACATCTATCTCTCCGACCTCCTCCCCGCCTTGAAGGGCGAGACCTTCAGTTGCAAAGAGTGCTTACCATTCGTGAAGCTCACTAGAAATTCTTCTTTCTAGAGCCTTCAATTAAAACGGCCGTTTGATCAGTATTACTAGCTATTCTCTAGTGGTTAGAGCCGTCTCCATGGTTTTACTATATCTCGATACGTGTTATCATTATTTTAGGGTGAATAGTCTGGATCCGTTTATGGATCATATGATTAGGAAGAGGATCAGCTTGTTCAAGGAGCTAGACTCAATGATAGATTTTTCTAAATCTAGCTATCAGCTTGATATAGTGGTTTTCATGGGCTGTATTGGTAAGCCTGTTAGCATAGATGCTATAATATCTGTCCTAGGTGTTGATAGAAAGCAGATCCTAGACGCTGTTAGGAAGCTTAGGCTCAAGGGAATGGTTGATGTTAAGAACGGCTTCTATATCTTAACAGAGACTGGTAAGAGGTTTTATGATGCCCTTATAAAGGATCTAATAGTCGGCGTCACCGATATGAAGGGCGACGGAGATGTTGTTAGGCTTGTAAGGAGGTTCCGCAGTGTTGCAACAGCTATTGATGTGATCAGATTAATAGGGGTGTGGGGTAGACCTTTAAAGCTGCATAAAGTTGCTAAAAGCTTTAATACAAATGTTGCGGGGCTTCTGGAATTGCTGAGCCCCTTTATAAGGGATATTGGTGGGGATGACATAATAAGGCTTATAGACTGTAGAGAGGGCTATCTGAGGAAGAAAATAGTTAGATGTCTTACGCTTTCTAGATCCGGTATAGATATTGTAAGAGGTATGCCTGAGGTGAAGAAATACAGGATCCTATATAGAATGGTTGGATATATAACCAGGTCTTTAACGCTGGAAAAGGCATTTGAGAGGCTATTGATATACATAGCCATTGTGTCAACAGCTATGATAGCACTTCAGAGAACACCATATGGGAAAATAGCCCTTGTAGTAGGGTTTGCGGCAATAACCTTTTTCATCTCTCTATATATAGCCTCTCTGAAGATCTCAAAGCTATATATGAAATAAATACGCTATCAAAGTGCTTTTCATAGAAATTATAGAGCCCCTTGTTATACGATTAGAAGATATATTTTGGGGTTTATAATAGCTTTCTAAGGGTCTCTATGGAGATAAGCGTTTATATTGCTTTATCTATATTTCCACTGTTACTTTCTATCCCTCTATCTGGTATAGCCTATAGTCTAGCGGTGGTTGTAGATAGTTCTGAGACATTGATTCTAGCTATGCCATGTGGCTCCCTCTTCTCTATAGCGTTCAACAACTCCGTTACAAATTCTCCTGTGAGGATAGATTATAGATATTGTAACGGCTATGTAGCCGGTGTCGCAATGTATACCGATCAAGCTACTTCTGAATATTACTCGGTGGGTTTAATAGATGTAAATAGATCTCTATCCCAGTATGGCTCAGATCGTGTTATTTTCTGCAGCACCCAGTCTCTGTTGATTACTACGCAGAATTGGAGTAGAAGCTTCAACGGAGGTTGCGTGGTTCTAATAAGTCTAGCAAAGATCCTCGAAATCCTGGGTAAAAAAGATCTATTTATATTCTATCTACATATATGAGAGTCCAGCATCTTCATCCTCACATAGGATCGGAGCCAGCTATTTTAGAACGCCTATTTCTCTAAAGTATCTTAGAGCACCCTCATTATATGGTATACCCCTCCTACATATTTGATAGCATTTTGGGGTGTTGTATCTCTTGCCGCAGCCACTGCCTTTTGCAATATATCTAGATGTTCGAAGACCGCTTTCGTTATTTTATACGCCACATCAGCTGGGAGGTCTTTATGGCATACAAACATATTCCAGAATGCAAGGGTCTGTGTATCGCTATCTGTTCCATATATATCTTTCTTTATAACACCTGGCACTGCTATACCTGGGTATGCCTGGCTGAATTGTCTAACAATCTCGTCTGGTATTGGGACTAGATATAACTTCGACCCCCCTCTGGCTAAGGGCTCTTGAGAGCTCCACTATAGACCCTGTTGGGAGCCCTCCTGACCAGAAGTAGGCATCTATGGATCCATCTTGTAAGGCTCTAGCACTCTCCTCAGCCCCAAGTCTCTCCCATTTGGCGAAGTCCTTCGCAGGATCTATCCCCACCAGCTTTAGCAGGAGCAGGGCCTCGACCTCTGTACCGCTGCCTGGAGCTCCTGTAGATACCCTCTTACCCTTGAGATCATATACAGTTTTGATCCCCTTATCAGCTGTGGTTACAATATGAAGGTGATTTGGATACATAGCCCATAGAATCGATATCGGTGCTGTGGCATTCCTAAATCTCTCGTGCTGCCCTGTATATGCTAAATAGGCTGAGTCTGGTAGCACAGCAGCGTAGTATATAACACCCTTGCTAAGATCCGTTCTATCTCTTATCAATATAAGGTTATCTATTGGTTATCTATTGAGGCAGCTGTCTGAACGCTTGTGGCTATTATATCTGTATAGTTAGATATGATCCCAGCTATTGTTGCCCCATAGTAATAGTATACACCTTCAACACCGCCTGTGGCAATTATAATATTGTATTTAATACTGCTAGGAGTTGTAGTAGAGGAAGTAATCGCTGCAGTAGCTTGCGGTGTTGTTACAGCCGTAGTAGGCGTGGGTGCTGTTATGGGTTGTCTTGCTAGCTGCATCCATGCTATAAACCCTGCTGCTATAGCTATAACAACTACTGATATAACTATGTACAGACCGGCTCTAGAGAGACTCCTCAAAGAATCACCAGGATGTTATTTGCTATATTTGCTAAAAGAAATATTATATTTATCTTGCATGTTTTAATAGAGGTGTTCAGGCTATGATTGTCATTAGTAGGGAGGAGGTAGACTCTATAGTTGATCCTGAAGAGCTTGTGAAGGATATAAAAGAGATCTATCTATCCAGCTATATGGCGTTCGAACGGGTTTCAAGCATTATTAACGATACATGGGTAGGCGTTATGAGAGGCTATCTAAAGAGCCTCGGATTCCTAGTCAAAGTTGTCGGGGTATATCCAAGAGCCTCTCCAAGGGTTAAAGGGGTTGTAATTGTGATAGACATAGAGAGCGGTGATATAAGGGCTATAATAGATGGCTATAGCCTAACAGGTTGGAGAACAGCGTGCGCCTCGGCCCTAGCTCATGAGATCATGGGAGGTAGGAGAATAGAAACTCTTGGAATCATAGGTGCTGGAACACAGGCACGATACCACCTAGCTGTCTTTTCAAGGCTCTTTAGAATCGAGAGGATATTGATCTCTGCTAGAACTCCTGACAAGGCGTATAGCTTATCAAGAGAATATGGAGCTGAAATATCAGGGCTTGAGGATCTCAATAGAAAGTCAACAACTATTATTGCTGCTACCAACTCAACGGAACCGGTGGTGAGAGGGGATCTCTTGGTTGAGGGCTCGATAGTGATCTCTGTAGGGGCTCCCAAGCCTGTTAGGGAGCTCGATAAAAGGGTTTCTGAGAGGGCTGGCTGTGCGCTTGTAGATACTAGGAAGGGTGTGTTGGAGGAGAGCGAGGATGCCGAGGGGATCGAGCTTGTCGAGCTTAGCGAGGCTCTTAGGGGTAGGGAGTGTAGGTTTAAAGAGATAAAGCTCTATAAATCTGTTGGCACATCTGTTCTCGATATGGCTGGCGCTTACCATGTTATTAAGAGGAAGAAGCTGCTTTAACAGCTTCCAATGCTGCTTCGTTATCGTCTGTGAAGTATCTGATCCCGTTTTCCACCAATATCTTCCTACCCTCCTCCTCTCTTGTGCCAACAAGTCTTACAAAGATCTTCTTATTGGATCCTGTCTCGCGTATAGCCTCCACTATCCCCATAGCAACTTCATCGCATCTGGTTATGCCGCCGTATATGTTTATGAATATACTTTTTATATCTGGTCTTCTTAGGAGTATTGTGAGTGCGGCCTTAACCCTCTCCCTGCTAGCCCCTCCCCCAATATCGAGGAAGCTTGCAGGTCTTCCACCATATAGCTTAACAAGATCCATGGAGGCCATTGTAAGCCCAGCACCGTTTCCCATTATCCCTACATCGCCCTCTAGCTTTACATAGCTGAAGCCGTGTTTCCTCGCTATAACCTCATCCTCATCCATGTCCCTGGGATCTTTCTCCAGGAGTGAGGCCAGGTCTTGGTGTCTATAGAGGGCATTGTCGTCGATCGTTATCTTGGCATCCAGAGCCACTAGATCTTGGCCTTCTGTGAGGGCTAGTGGGTTTATCTCAACTAGATCTGCGTCGTAGTCGATCATTATTTTGTAGATGGCAGATACTATAGATCCTAGCTTAGATGCCAGCTCCCCCGAGAAGCCCATGAAATCCGATAACGCTCTTACGTGATAGCTTCTAAGGCCTACCAGGGGTTCTATATAGATCCTGGCTATGGACTCGGGCTTCCTAGCAGCGATCTCCTCTATATCTACACCCCCCTCTAGCGAGCCCAGGATCACATATTTCCTAACACTTCTATCTATAGTTATCGATAGATATATCTCTCTTGCTATCTTGATAGCCTCCTCTATGAGGAGTCTCTTAACCTTGACACCCCTTATTTCCGATCCCAACATCTCTCTTGCTATCTTGATAGCCTCCTCCCGACTCCTAGCAATCCTTATACCCCCAGCCTTTCCCCTGCCGCCAACCAGCACCTGTGCCTTGAGGACAGCTGGCAATCCCACGGTATCGATGACCTTCTCAACCTCCTCAGGCGATGATGCCACAGCTCCTCTGGGGATTTTTATACTATATCTTGAGAATATCTCCTTGCCCTCGAACTCATATAGTCTCAAGCTAGGCCCCACTGATGTATATATAGTGCGGTATAAATCAGTTAGATCCTATGTATATGTTGCTGGGCTAAAATACCTCTATTGCTTACAGGATATTTCTCTGATCCGCCTTACAAGCTTCACAGCAGCTTCAACAGCTCTTCTAGCATATTCCTCAGCCCTTTCAAGTGCCTGGAGCCTCGTAGCCCCAGGACCTATTATCCCCAGGGTTACAGGTTTGCCATATTCTATGCTGAGATCTAGGATCTTCCTCGCTGCCTGGTGGGCCACCACCTCGTCATGCTCAGTTTCACCCTCTATAACAGCTCCGAGGGTTACGACTGCGTCTACAGCGCCTCTCTCCAGGATCTTCTTTACCAGGATTGGTATGTCGTAGCTTCCTGGAGCCTTCGCAACGATCTTCACATCTGCTCCTAGAAACCTAGCGTGATCCTCCGCCTTTGCAAGCATTATACTTGTCACATCGTAGTTGAATTCTGAGACAACTATAGCTAGCTCGATCTTCTCTTTCCCACACTCGCTACTCCCTGATTGGGCCGACATCTGGGTGCCCCTGCCTAATACCCTTGCCAGCCTTTTTAGTTAGGGCCTCTCTACCCTTTGTGAGGAGGGCTATTAGGTTTTCTGCGTGCTTTCTAGATCTCTCAATAGCTATTCTATATAGCTCCTTCTCATCCTCAGCCTCATCCTCGTGGACTGTGACGTCTATTATATGCCTGTTGGTCATGAGCTGTACATTTATAAGCCCTATGCTTAGGGCTAGGTAGCTGAGCTTGTCTGTGAGGGTTTTCCCGACCCAGCCTAGGGTTATCACTATTTCGCATCCCTCCTCCTCTATCAGCTTTTTAGCAGCTACAGGGATATCCTTGATCCCTGGCACTGTGTATCTCACTATCTTAGCATCTGGGATGCTAGATTTTATAACGTCTATCACCTCGGAGGCCATGTCTACTCTCGCGAATGTTGTATCAACTACTCCTATCTTCTTCACAGCGATCCCACCTCTCTGAGGATCTCCTCTCCTTTTAACAGCATATACCCCATTCTCAATGCATATTCCTCGGCCTTATCAAGACTCATAGAATCTCCTTCATCGAGCATCTCAGCTATAACCATGCTTGGCACCAGACCCAGCTTAGATGCAACTGCTATGCTAAGCTCTGTATGACCTCTCCTCTTATCAAGCCCCCTGCTGATCAGTATTGGTACATGGCCTGGGAATACGAACTCGCTATAGAAGATCTTCCTCGCATCATCGACACTGCCTGAGAGTGCTAGGCTGACAACCTCATGGAACCTCTTGATCGTTGTCGCTCTATCCCTATCAGAGATCCCTGTTCTCACAGATATATGGTTTATATAGAGGGAATATGGTGGTGTATCTCCATACCTCAACCTCCTCTGGGATAGCTGGGACACGCCTGGGAGTGATGATATAAGGTCGCTTAGATATAGAAGCCCCAGGCGATTCGCCGCATCACCAGAGATTGCGTGGCATATCAGCCCCCCAGCTTCTCTTCTAAGCATATATATGCTTCGATAATCTATAGAACCCGCATAGAAAACCATGTCAACCTCCTCTTCCCGCCCTTTGAAATCATATATAAGTATAGGTCTCCCCAATAGCAGGTCGGTTTTAACCTTCTCCCAGTCTATCATGTAGTTCCTCTCTTATTTTTCTCCCGTGGAGCCTCTTATAGGCATATCTATATAAAAACCCGGACGCGATCAGAGCTAACCCAATGATCAGCCCTATAATTGGGGTTAAGATGTCCTTGGATATTCTAGGTGCGATATAGGGTTCCACACTTCCCAGCTGGGTGTTCGGCTTCACAGGTCTCGATATATAGCCTGTCACTGTAGTAGCTTGTTGAAGGGCAGCCCCTCCTAATTGACTGAGTGGAAGGATCTCTAGAAAGCTTTGGAGGACAGATAGGAGCAGTACGGCTACAGCTATGTAGTGTCTCATGGGATGTATATACACCTACATGAAGTTCCTGCTAATAACATGTCTCTCTCTGCCACGCTCAAAAACAACTTCTGCCGACACCAGCATTTCTGGGAAGTCAAAGTCTATATCTATAGAGGAGCCGGGATCTAGATCCCTCATCAGAGAGCTCTTCTCAGAACCTATCTTAGAGGCGTAGGGCTGATCAGGTCTGCTGCCGGTCGAGGCAACAGTATATCTATAGCTAAGGGTTACAGAGATTATCCTAACACGATCCCTAGATCTATTGGTTATCCTTACACCACTCCTAGTCCTCTCAATAGAGATCTCCGGAACACCCATAGCATCCCCCACATATTGTTAAGAGATCATGGAATATAAATACAACTCCATTCAGAGTTAGATACGAAGGGCTATACAGTCTTTACAACAGAAAGACTCGCCTTTCAATGCGAGGATGGTGTCTATAAACTCTGTAGCCTCTGTTATTCTCAATGATGATGGTTATGCTTATGAGCCTCGGAGCTGACCTCCTCCCCACCCTAAAGGGCGGGGGTTCCCTTTGGGCGGTTCATTGGTTTGTGGTTTATCGCCT
>JAVVGG010000026.1:0-14787 GCA_032249275.1 Desulfurococcales archaeon | reverse complement strand
ACTCTCGGGAAGCAATATACTTTGGAGCTCCCGAGGCAGAGGCTCTAGATGGGGGCTCTGCCCCAATAGAGCCTCAGGATCCAAGGGTAGATGGGAGCCCGGTGCCGCTGGGCTCAACAGCCACCAATGAAACTACAGGGGTATTCAAAACCCTGTGGGGGAGGTGGAAGTCCCCTGATGCCACAGGGCTAAAAACCCTGTGGATCGGGAAGCAAAGCAACACCAAACAAAGGAATATCAGCGATAATCAACAACCATCGGGGGACAAGCGGATATGCTTCTGGGTCTCTCCTTAGTGATATCGGGGCACTCTGACGAGTGCCCATCTGAGGTATCAACCCTCAAACCTTCAAAACATTACCCATATACCCATATCAAAGCAATAGACATTTCTCTAGAAAACTTAAAAACACAAAACATATCCTGCTCAAAGGGACTAGTTTGCCCTCTATGCTATATCATCAGAGTGGGACGGCTCATGCATATGGAAACTGATTTAAGATGTCTATCTATTAGAATATAGAGTTGGGTGGAATGTCACAATTACTCAAGAAAGTAGTTGAGGCTGTTTCTGAGGTTCTTATCGAGAAGGAGTATGAGGTGAGGTTAATACTAGCTGCGATTCTAGCTAGGGGACATGTGTTGATAGAAGGTATACCTG
This sequence comes from Desulfurococcales archaeon, assembly GCA_032249275.1. Lineage (GTDB taxonomy): Archaea > Thermoproteota > Thermoprotei_A > Sulfolobales > AG1 > AG1. The sequence continues at coordinate 14,126 of JAVVGG010000026.1, read as the reverse complement.
GTGTTGCTAAAACCCTCACAGCTAAGGTTATCTCGAGGGTTATGGGTCTTAATTTTAGAAGAATCCAGATGACCCCTGATCTGCTGCCGAGCGACATTATAGGGGGGTACATATATGATCAGAGATCAGGCTCCTTTGTACTTAGAAAGGGTCCTATATTCACTAATATATTGCTTGTTGACGAGATAAACAGGGCGTCCCCGAGGACCCAGAGTGCTTTGCTAGAGGCGATGCAGGAGAGGCAGGTCACTATTGAGGGGGATACCTACAGGCTTGAAGAGCCTTTCATTGTGCTTGCAACCCAGAACCCTGTGGAATCGGAGGGCGTCTTCCCCCTCCCAGGATCTCAGCTAGATAGGTTTTTGGTCAAGATAGAGAGCTCTTATCCAAGTACTAAGGGGTTGATCGAGATCGTCAAGAGGATAGAGATCATTGAAGAGGCGTATAATAATTTAAAGCCTGTGCTTTCTAGAGAGGAGGTGTTAGGCGCTATAAATGCAGCTTCTAGGGTTGATGTTGACGACTCCATATATGAATATATAGCGAGAATTATAGAGGCTACTAAGAAGCATAGAACGCTATTGATAGGGGTATCTCCAAGGGCTGGGATAGCTCTTGCTAGGCTTGCTAAGGCATGGGCTTATCTAGATGGGAGAAGCTATGTGATCCCAGACGATGTTAAAGCAGTAGCGATTCCTGTTCTAAGGCATAGACTAGTCTTCAAACCTGAATACGAGATAGAGGGTGTAGATCCGGTATTAGTTATTAAGGAGATCTTAGCTAATGTTGAGGTGCCAAGACCATGAGGCTGGTATCATTACTAGCTATTGCTATAATCCTCGCCTTAATAGCCATGTCTCAGCATGTGCATTCCCAGATGGCTAGCAATACATCAGCCTCTAGCGATGATATAAGCGTCTATCTAGGAATGCATACGATCAATTTTACACAGGTGCTAGCCACAGGTGTGGAAGGATCTAGAGGATCTATAGGCTATCTTGGGGCAAATGTTTCAAAGATCCTCGAGGCTATAAAGAATATAACCCTTGGGTGTGATACACTATCATGTATAACAGCCAATGTAAGTGCTAGGGCTTCTATAGAGCAGAGTCTTAGAGAGCTTGAGAGATCAGGGTATATAGATCCAGGAGCGGTTGATGAAGTAATAAGCAGCATATATCAAACATCCATGAGCGATGAGGCTTTGAGGAGATTACTTAGCAATCCCGATATATCACAGCTAATAGCGAGTGTCTCAGCAGATAACCCACCTATAAATGTGTTAGGGGTTCTCGATAGCCTCTTCAGAGGAGGCAGGATTTCTCTTAGCGAGTATATAGCAGCTCTCGAACTCCTAAAGAGGATCTCCGTAAACCAGGGCCTGCAGGGAGATGCACTAGCTATTGATAAGATGCAGCTGGAGATAATAAGACAGCTAATAATCTCCAGGACAGCTGAGGGGCTTGTTAGGGGTCTCGCCAACATATTGGTGTCTTCTAATATCTCATCACAGCAGATCCAGACTGGGCATGTTAATAATGGGGGCAATGTTTATCTGGGGTATCGGCCATACCCAATATATCTACCGCTGCCAGGTGGGATACTAAGCACGGATCAACCGTACATGTTCTTAGCCTTGCTAGGGTTCTCAGCAGTAGTAGCTATTATAGCAATAGGGATTCCCAGAAAACGTCTTAGGAGAACATCTATAAGGGGTAAAGATGAAGCACAGAGGATATCTCAATCGAGATTCACAGGAATTGTTAGGATATATTGGAGAGCTGTCGAGATCCTCTCCGCCAGGGTTCCACGGGGTAGGAGTGAGACCCATAGAGAGTACTTGGAAAAGGTGAGGAGAACTATTAGAGTTCCAGGGGCTTTTGAGGATCTCACAGAGATATATGAGAGAGTTAGATATGCCCACGAGCCTGAGGAGAGGTACTATGAGAGGGCTTTGAAGGACTATAGGGAGCTAGGTGGCGATGAGACCGGCTAGGGCTGTTATAGAGATTCTGCCAAGGGTTTCAATATTAATCATACTTGTCCCCATTCTATTAAATATTAATGTATATGTTTCTCTACTAGCTAAAATCCCTCTACTTATATCTAGGGGCAGTCTTGACTTAGCTTCATACCCTCTACTCATATTTGTATCTATGCTAAGCGGTTTGGCAACCATAATATCCCCATCGCCATCGATGTTCACACTCACTATATTCTTTATAGCCCTCGCAGATCCCAGACTTATCATATCTCTGGGTATCTATACAATCATTATAGCATTCTCAATAATGCTTGCCTCAGATGTAGTAAGAAATATATATAGGGGCTCAGAGGAAGCTCTAATATATATAAACCAGAGCCCTAGGAGCTTGGCAATCGGCCTCTCAGCATTTTTTATAGTTTATATAGCATTTCCTCTGCTCATGTCTCTCCTCATAGCGTCTTATATATTCTCATTCAAACTTCATACTCAGAGCCCCTATCTAGCTCCGATAACCTCTTTCCTCAACAACAACCCAGCAGGCTCTATAGTAATGGTCTCTATTATGCTTGCAGTATTCTATGTACTATCGAGATATGCCGTTGAGATTTCTTTATTATATGCTATGCCTAACCCAAGGCTAGCGATCTCAGAGCTATCAAGTGTAGCCAATGTTTCATGGGTGAGACCTTCTCTTGGATTTCTAAGGGGCTTCATAGTATCTGCTTTCATAACACCTCCTATATATCATATGATACGTCGAATCCTAGCATCTCTCGGTGTGGGGATAGAAGATTCTGGGGATCTCATAGCTAGTATTATGATCGGCCTGCTGGGGTTGGTTCTCTTTGCCCTTATATGGGCCTTGGTATCTAGAGGCCTATTTACAGAGGAGAGGGAGCCGAGCATAAGGGGGATCATATATCTCGCATCTATTACCGCGATAATATATGTTATATCTCTAATCCTAGGAGCCTCCTTATTGACCTCCCAGTCTCAGAAGAGTCTCGATACTCTTCTAGCCCCTATAGCACAATACTATAGAGATCTTTGGATAATGGCTGAGCTTGTTATAAGGGCTGTTGGTGGTGCTCCATGAAAAGGGTTAAGGATATTAGGGGCAAGTCTTTTGAAACGCTTGTAGGAGGCATTACGGTGCTTACGCTTATCCTCATAGGGCTTGTATCTATATTGGAGCTAGGCCCACCACAGATTATGATCTACACCGGTGCAACACCATTCAACACAGGGCTTCTTGGCATAAGCGAGCTATATGCTGAAACAAAGTTTAGATATCCAAACACATTTGTGGTTGTTAATTGGAGCAGGTCTCCGCCACTCCCGGATAGCTGCCGAGTTGTGGTTTTGATTTCAATATCGCCTGAGATTCCCTATAGCAATGGGGAAGCCAGCTTAATAGGGGATCTCCTCTCTAAATGCTCTGAAAAAGGGATCCTAGTTGCTGATGAGAGTGGGAATTCTAATGTGTTGCTAGCTTCCTTAGGATCTTCTGTAAGAGTTGTCGGCAACAAGATCCTGGATGTAGCATCAGGACTACCATATCCCACAGCTATTTTCAACACCTCCTGGGGCTATGGAGGCGAGCTAACCCTCGATATAGCGTCAAGCCTGTCTAAGATAGATCTTGAGGGCCACTCCACGTTGCTATCTGGCTTTATACCAGCAGCCTATATATCAAACCAGTCTGGAGAAGCAGGGGCGAATGTTTACTTCGACATTCCAGTTGCGTATGAAGATATGTTTGGAAACACAACTGCCTTTGTTATAGGCGATGGCTCTATATTCCTTAACCAGGTTATGAGGAGCAGCTATAGGGATAAATATCTATCACTATATACCGAGATACTAGATCATCTCTGTAAGTATAGAGTCGACTGTTATATTTTATTCGATGCGACTAGATATATAGGCGGAGATCCTGTTTCGATTATTATGAGAGGTGTAAATCCAGTCCTCTTAGTTACGCCAGAGTTTATAGCAGCTTCTATAGCGAGGATCATACACCCAGCAACATGGCTTCCTCCAGTCGTTTCTTGGGCCGATACAGCTATTCAGAGGCTAGTAGTGATATCAAACCTAGCTAGGGTTCTAGTTATAAGCACATCAGTCCTCATCCTATCACTTGTGCTCCTCTCAAAAACCCCGGCTAGGAGGACAGATGCCCCTATAGCTTCTGAAGAAGATATCTCAATAGCGCTGGAAGGAAGACTCACAGATCTTGTTAGAAAGCCCTCTATAGGTAGGAGAGAGTTTCAAGATATCTATAGAGCGATCGACGAGATCGTATATAGGTGGTTTGGAACAAGGCTAGCCTCAAAAGAATGCCCATCAAAGCTATCAGAAGGCGGTGTAGACCCCAAGAGAGCAAAGAGCTTCTGTAGATATATGAGTAAAATGGGTAGAAGAGCGGCGTTAGAAACGATCTATCCCCCCATCGTAAGATGGGAGAAGGCTGTTGAAAAGGCTCTAAAGCTCTACTCAGAGATCAGCGCTTCACAAGACCTGCATCGCTTAAAAGTTTGAGAACAGCATATACTTTCTAAACCTATGGAAAAGGTTGGGCGCGTCCTAAATATGACAGCTCAAAAGTCTCGCCATCTAGGGCGGGAAGGAGATCAGTAGGATCTACCTAGGATCATAATAATCTGCCATAGCTTATCAGCGAGCCGAATGATGCTGGTTTATACTGGTTGATGTATTACTTTGATCCTCTCAAAGCTTTTATGCAGCAACTGACCTCCTCCTCTTTCAATTCTATAAGGTATTTTTGCCGAGGTCTTTAGCCCGTTACCCTTATTCCCCTTGTGGGGGGCTCTGGACTATGGATTTTATAATAGTCTTGAGACATAGGTTTAACCCAGTGTGCCCAGCTTTTTATAGAATATTGCTAGAGGTGGCCCCCAAGACCCATACTTATCATTATCGAAAAATACCAGAGGATGTAGAATTATAAATACCAGTCTTATCCTAAAGGGTGAGACTTTAAGTTGTAACATTAAGAAGATCACAAGAAGCTCGATGAACAGTTAAGAGGAGCTGTATCCTTTTTCATGGTAATGGGGATGCTTTTATATATATTCGTTTATTCTCCAGCTTAAGCTTATAAGCATCTAATCCATAGCTGTTTTGATGATGAGGCGATATCTCTGCTATATCTTGGGATACCTCGGGATGCTATGATGCCCAGAGTTCCCATGCTTCCAACCCTAGATAGGAGCCCCTTTCCGCGGGTTTAAAAGCCACTAGTGAAACCATAGAGATCCCAAGATCTCTTTGGGGAGGTGGGAACCCTTGATGGCCACAGGATCAAAAACCCTATGGATCAAGAAGCAAAGCAACACAAACAGAAGAAAATCAATGATAACCAATGACCATCGGGGGACAAGCGGGAATAGTTCCAGAGGAACTTCACCATCTGTTTTAGGGAGATCGGCTTCCGAATAGTGCTAAGACCCCCCGTCCTAGAGAAAATTGCTTTTTGGGTTGTATGTTGATTATTGTTGGTGTTGCTATGGGTAGCGGACTTGTCAGTAAGATCCTCGAGGAGAAATTGGCTAAGCTTTCGAAGCTTGTTGAAGAGCTCTCCCTAAAGGGTTTGATCATTGTGAGTGAGTCTATGAATAGGTGGATTCTTGGGAAGAGCCTCTCATCTGTAGTATCTGTTAAGCCCGACGGCGTTAGGGTCTATGTCCCTGTTTTGGAATATACAAGGGCTCTGGATCACCTCTCAGGCATTAGATCTATAGAGGTTATAGCTTACCAGAGATACCCCTTAGACGTCCCCGAGAACTTTAATGTCTTCAAAGGAGGTTTAGAGGATCTTATTAGAAGAGAGGTGAGTGTTAAAGGTGCTATAGGATGCGATCTTTCCTATCTTGGTAAGAGGATGCTCGAAATTCTCATGGGGAGGTGTGTCGACATCTCTGAAGACCTTTGGGCTATAAGGGCTTCCAAGTCTCAAAGCGAGTTAGAGGCTATTTCGAAGGCTGCTGAGATAGCTTCGAGAGCCTATCTAGACGTTGTCGAAGGTATCCATGAGGGCATATCTGAGAGAGAGCTTGCAGGCGATATCGATAGGGCTTTGAGGAGAAGGGGTTCTGAGGGATATGCTTTTCCAACAATAGTTGCTTCAGGGCCCAACGCTTCATATCCACATGCAGAGCCTAGCGATAGGGTTATCTCAGAAGGTGATGCTGTTGTAATTGATATGGGGGCTGTGTATATGGGCTATGTATCAGATATGACTAGAATGGTTATAGGGAAGAAGATCGATCAGGAGGTTAGAAAGGCGTTAGACGCCGTGGAGGAGGCCCTCAACAAGGCTCTGGAAAAGATATCTCCTGGAGTCAAGGCCTCAGAGATCGATGAGGCTGCGAGAAGCACATTAGAGAAAAGGGGATATGGAAAGTACTATATACACTCAACAGGACATGGAGTTGGCGTTGAGGTCCACGAGCAACCACTTCTCTCAAGATCCTCTCAATCAACTCTAGAGAAAGGCTATGTAATAACCGTAGAACCAGGCATATACATACCCGGCAAGCTAGGAGTAAGATTAGAGGAGCTGGTTCTAGTAAGTGAGAAAGGAGCAGTTATACTTACTAAAGCGCCTAGGCTGACCTCCTCCCCGCCCTGAAGGGCGAGGCTTTCAGTTGTAAACATTAGGAAGAGATACCTAGAAGATGAGAAATGGAAGAGAACAAGAATGCGAGGATCTACCCATAGCTGTAGGCAGGGATTGCCCTATGTGAGTGGGTGCATATAATATGGATCTCGATGAAAGTCCTGCCCGATGTGGTTAAGTCGAGAGAAGAGGACTTGACAAACACTAAGCCCTATGAAATCCTAACCCCTAATATTTATCCTAGGTAGGTGCTATTCAAATTCTCTAATACTGCTACTTCACTTAGTCACTTATCACCGGTCAAGAATTGAGATGCACCTATGTATTTAGCTGATGAGATCTGCAATGCACGAGCTTCATATATATGGTGTTTCACTATTAGTCTCCAGCTATCTCTTAGTATGCTAATTTTTATAGGAACTATTAGTATAAGTCCTATCCTCATCATTCCTCTAGTCTCTAATAGAAATCTTTTCCTCGTTATTTGATATGCTTCGACATCGATCCTACCAATGCTAGCAGCTTTATCTAGGACCCCGAGCACCTAACCTATATTCCAGAGGCTATAGGATAGCGTTACCTCTCCAGCATATGCTTTCAAGTATAACTCCCTTACCTTATCACTACCTGGTTCTCTAATGTACCTTTTTATTATGGCTGAACTGTCAAGATACACTATCGACCCTCTCATCCCTCATAACCCTGATTAGATCGCTTACAGATCCCTCCCTAGGTTTAATAGGCTCAAAGTCTACCACATAATCCTCATAGCCAGCTAGATCCAGCAATACATCGCTTAAAATATTCAATAATCTCCTCTCTAATAATATCCTTAAGCATCCTGCTAATTTCAACATTCCTCTTCAAAGCATATTCTCTGAACCTCTCCCACAGCCCCCTATCAATGTAAATACTTGTCTTTACCCTCACTACTCCATACCTCCAATACATATTATACCTAAAACAGATATCTCACAACTAAAAGTCTCGCCATTTAAAGCGGGAAGGAAGTCAGCAAGGTTTTCTCAGATACTGATGATTCCTCTAGGCATATATTATTATGGAATATTCTATGGGACTTGATCTCAGTTTTATTGACATCACCTGGGATCCTTATTAGACATTTTATCAGATGATATATAATCTCGACATAAGGTTGATTAGACGTGCATTATCATTATTAATGCGATCTCCCTAATTATCATTAAATAATATTTATGCCAAGTCATAAGAGGCAATTCGGTATAGAGGTTTGACATGAGAACTAAGGCTAGAGGTTTTTAATAATCAAGCTACGAGCTAAAATCTTGAATTGCAAGATCTAATACTATATAAAGGAAGAGGCTGAGTGGGATTAGGAAAGGATTGATTAAAGTAGAGTAGATCTATATTAGGTTCAGCATATTTTGAGCATAGCTAGGCTCCATATAATCGATGATCTAGCATCTTATTGTATTGGGAGCGTTATGGCTCCTCTCGATGCTTGTGATACTAGCGAGGCATATTTAGCTAGTAACCCGGTTCTATATCTTGGGGGCTTTGGAACCCAGTTCTTTAGTCTCCTTTTAACCTCATCCTCGGGCACTAGAAGGTCTAGTCTCCGGTTATCAATATCGATCACTATTTTATCTCCATTCTCCACCACAGCTATTGGCCCTCCAACTGCTGCCTCTGGAGCTACATGACCCACCATAGGGCCTCTGGTGGCACCGCTGAACCTTCCATCTGTAACCATTGCTACATTCTCGAGACCTGCGCCCACTATTGCTGCAGTTACCCTTAACATCTCAGGCATTCCAGGGCCTCCTTTTGGACCCTCGTATCTAATTACTACTACGCTACCCTCACTAACCTCGCCTCTCTCAATTCCTTTAAACGCCTCGTCCTCCCCATCGTATACTATCGCCTTGCCCTCGAATCTTACTATATTTGCCGCAGCAACCTTGATCACGGCTCCCTCGGGCGCTAGGCTCCCTTTTAATATAACTATACCTCCAGCCCTCTTGAAGGGGTTATCAACGCTTCTTACAATGTGATCGTGTGGAACTCTCGGGAATCTATAACTCTCGAGATTCTCCTTCACAGTTTTTCCTGTGACCGTTAGAGCATCTCCGTGGATCAGTCCTGCGTCGAGAAGCTTCTTCATTATAAGTGGCACTCCCCCAACCTCGTCTAGATCCGCCATTGTATATTCACCCCCAGGCCTTAGACTCGCGATCAAAGGAACTTTCCTGGAGATCCTATTGAAATCGTCCAAATCCAGCTTAACGCCAGCCTCATATGCTATTGCAAGTAGATGTAGCACTGCATTTGTCGAGCCGCCTGTTGCCATTAGAACAGCTATTGCATTTTCAAATGCCTCATAGGTTAATATATCTCTTGGCTTTATACCAAGTTCGATCAGCTTCATTAAGGCAACACCGCTCTCCCTAGCATACCAGATCCTCTTTGAAGATGTTGCTGGGGGTGAAGCGCTTCCTGGAAGCGACATTCCGAGCGCCTCTGCTATCGATGCCATCGTGTTTGCTGTGAACATACCTGCGCATGTTCCATATGTTGGGTGGGCTACTCTTTCAAGCTCTATAAGATCTTCTTCGGAGATCTTCCCTCTTAGATAGGCTCCCACAGCCTCGTGGATATCCTCTATGGTTACCTTCCTCCCCCTATAGAACCCTGGCTCTGCGCTTCCACCGTAGAGGTATATAGAGGGTCGGTTGATCCTTGCCATAGCCATTAAGGTGCCGGGCTCTGTCTTATCACACCCAGCAATCCCTACTAACCCATCGAACGCATGGGCCATGAACTGGGCCTCGATCATATCGGCTATGAGATCCCTGCTGACAAGGCTATACCTCATGCCCTCAGATCCCATGCCGATGTTATCGTTAACCACCATTACGGGAAAAGCAAGAGGTGTTCCACCGCCCATCTTAACACCTTCTTTTATAAATGCTGATAATGACATGGTATGTATGTTACACGGCCCTGCCTCGCTCCAGGCAACAGATATCGCTATTAAAGGCTTCCCAATATCCAGATCCGTAAGACCTATAGACCTTAGAAAAGCCCTATGGGGAGCGTTAAGCAAACCATGATACCTCCCCTTGCTTGGAAGCTCCTCTCCATAGAATCTTCTCTCGGTCTCCAAACTCTCACCAGAGCTTCAAAACAATATTAACTTAGCAAAGTTATATACTTATATCGAACATTCTATCTTATCTTAACCATGATTTTATAATCTTAGATATGTATTTTTTCACAAGACTTATCCTAAATAGCCCTATCTCTGGGGTTGGGACGCCCCAAACCTCTCACTCCTAAAGAGACAAAGGTTCCCTTTGAAGTCAGATGGGAGGTCAGATGGTTTATAGCTCCCAAAGGATAAAAACCTGGGAATCTTAACATGTTGTGGGGATGAAGATCCCCCTACTAGCTGAGCTAATGATGATCTTTCGGTCGTCCTGATCAGGTTTAAACATCGTATCTAGCGGCTATAGTGGGGTGAGAATAGTGCAACAGTGGAACTAGATAAAATTGCAGTATTTAGTCTCAAGCTAATGCTATTGGTTTATTTCTCTTTACCTCATCTATCAATACATTTGCATTTATATATGAGATATGTTGGTTATTAGATTAGAGAGAATGGGGGTGAAGCGGATCGTGGGGGAGAGGAATATAGTTGTTGAGCAGCTAAACCAAACACCTGTTGAGAGACTGGAGGTAGAGCTTGTTGAGAGGAAGGGTGTTGGGCATCCCGACTATATAGCGGATTCAGCTTCAGAGGTCTCCAGCATAGCTCTATCCCAGTTCTATAGAAAGGAGTTTGGATATATACTCCACCATAATCTAGATAAAACCCTCGTGGTAGGGGGTCAGGCAAGCCCTAAGTTTGGCGGTGGCGAGGTTATCCAGCCTATGTACATTGTAGTTTCTGGAAGGGCCACAACGACTGTTTTCAAGGGTGGCGAGGTTATAAAGATTCCTATCGGGCCTCTAATCATAGGTGCTGTTAAAGATTGGATTAGGAGGAACTTCAGGTTTCTAGATCCTGAGAGGCACGTTGTTATAGATTATAGGATTGGCCAAGGCAGTGCTGATCTTGCAGGACTCTACGAGCTTGGTAAGGAGAAGGCTCCGCTGGCTAACGATACCAGTTTCGGCGTTGGTTTTGCGCCTCTAACAGATCTAGAGAGAGTTGTGCTTGAGATTGAGAGGATGCTCAATTCCAGGGACTTCAAGTCGAGATACCCTGAGGTTGGGGAGGATGTGAAGGTTATGGGGCTGAGGATCGGGAGGAATGTTAAGATTACTATAGCAGCATCTATGATCTCTCATTTAGTTAGCGATCTGGATCACTATCTCTCCGTTAAAGAAGAGGTTAGAAACAAAATAGCAGATCTTATTGCCAGGCTAGCTAGATTCGATAATGTAGAGGTATATATAAATACAGCCGATAGACCAGAGAAGGGGCTTGTATATCTAACCGTGACAGGGACATCGGCAGAGCATGGAGATGACGGAATGACTGGAAGGGGTAATAGGGCTAATGGGCTGATAACTCCTATGAGACCTATGAGTCTTGAGGCAACAGCTGGTAAGAATCCTGTGTCTCACGTAGGGAAGATCTATAATGCTCTGGCTACGATTATAGCGAATGATATATATAGAAGGGTTAATGGAATAGTAGAGGTATATGTAAGTCTTCTAAGCCAGATTGGAAGGCCGATCGATATGCCTTTAGTAGCATCTGTGAAGGTGATTCCTGAGAAGACACTTACTCAGGATATGAAGAATGAGATAGCTAGAATTGTTGAGGAGCATCTAGACAACATAACCAGGCTGAGAGATGATTTCCTAGCTGGTAAGATAATGCTGTTCTGAATAAACACTGCATTGTTGGATCATGGTGTTTCTTCATCTGTTTTGACATTCTCTATACTTTTAAAGATCTCCTCCTCCGATCCCTTTGAAGGTAATTGTCTCGTCCTGAGCTTCTTCGCAAGTATGAAGACCTCTTCAATATCCCTTATATATGATCCCCACCTCTCAGGATCATCCTGGATCTTTCTATATATCTTTAATAACTTGGGCATCTTCCTAAAGCTTATGTCATAAAGCCTTCTATAGTCTGCATCGCTCCACCTCTTCTTACCTGCTAGGCTCTTCAAGATCTTCGAGATCTCATCTATCCTTAGAGCCTCTAGCTGCAGCCTTATAACAACTGCCTCTGGATCATCTTCACCACCGTTTCTAAGCTTCTCCACATACTCTTCGAGGGCCTCTCTATTAGATAGAACATACCACCTCTGCCCGCTTGTATGGAGAGTAGTTTTGATCAAGCCATATTCTTTCTCGAGGATCCTAAGTAGAGGGGAGGGGTTATAGCTATACCCCATTATGCCTAGCTCCTCAACAACAGATCTATAGTCAAAGTCGCCGGGAAGAGGTGTAATGGCGTCCTTTGCAAGCTTCTGTGAAGCCCTTACAATAGCCTCTAGCACAGCTCTTCCACGTTCACCATAGCGATAGATGAAGTCAGATATAAGCGCCTCTATGTTATCGCCCTTTATCACCTTGTAGGCCCTGATCAAAATATCTGTTCCAAGATATAATATATAATAAATTAAATTGCTAATCCACCCCTGCTAAGGAAGCATGGTATTACGATCCTAATATGGATATGTAATCCAGATAGCTATGTTTATTCGCTTTCATAGGAGTTTTCTAGTTATCGAAAACAAAGGTTTTCACATTGCCTTCTAGATGCTAATAGAACTACAATTAAAATAGCAATATTAAGCTCATTAGACAGCTCCTAGATCTCTTAGGCCTCCTATTAACAGCTCCATCGCTATTGCAGCTATTATTACTGACATAAATTTTCCAAGACCTCTGAGGGTAGTAGTTCCAAGGTATCTCAGCAGCGTGTGGGAGTATCTCAGTAGTGGGTATGTTATCAGGAGTGCTACATAGGCTCCAAGCAGTGTTAATACAAACCCATAGATCCTTGAATAGATTATGAGGGTACTCATAGTTCCTGGACCAACTATAAGGGGTGTTGCTATGGGGACAACTGCGAAGTCACCGCTGGATACCTGCTCAGGCTTGTGACCTGAGATCAGCATGTCGATCGCTATTGCCATTAGCAGAACTCCACCAGCTATTTTGAGTGACGTGAGGCTTATCCCAAATAGTTTGAGTATCTGCTCGCCGGCTATCGAAAAAAGGGTTAGCAGTATAAATATCGTTATCGTAGCTCTATTGACGATCCTCTTAGCAAGGGCTTCCCAATCATTACCGCCTCTCGTACTTTCTAAGTAAGATACTAGTGTTGGTATAGCAGCTATAGGATCCATTATTGCGAAGACAGAAATTGCTATCGAGATTACAGTCATAAGATCTGATTGAAACGCTATCTCAGAACACCCACATAGAGTTAGAAAGCACCTATAAATTAGGGCAGCATATTGAAAGCTATACCATTAGGCAGTGGATCAGAATGGTCAGAGAAGGGCTGACCTCCTCCCCTCCCTGAAGAGCGAGGCTTTCGGTTGTAAACACCTTCGCGGAAGCGGGCTTTTAATCCTCTAGCTAAGCACCTCCACCCTGTATTTCCCACTATCAGTAATTTTATCGACCCCCTTAGGCGATATGGATGCTATTGAATAGCATCTATAGCCCCTCTCACCCCTGTAGCACCTCACCTCTAGGATATCTCTAAACCCCTCTAGCTTTTCTACCCAGGATATCATATCAGCTATACAGCTTCTACTATCACAATCCACAGAAATTTTGATTAAAACTCCTGGTGCTTGGTAGGGCTTTATAACTATGCTTCTAGCATCTAGATCTGCTTGTATTGTTACCGATACACCCTCATATAGCCCTAAGAGATCCCTTATAGCTAGCGGTATCGTAACCCTACCCTTAGGATCTATTTTCCCCACATAGCTTACCACACTCAACCATAGCCCCTCATAATAATGCTCTAGCATGTTATTTTTATTAAGATTAATCCATATTCCCAGCCTTACAAGAAAGCTTATCCTTGTAGTTTCACCCCGCTTAAAACTATATATTTAGAAATCATTAGTGTGAAATACTGTCTAGCTGTATTGGTAATATAGTGTGTTATTTACTATATGCTGAGACTAAATTCTAAAAATGGTTATAGCCTATAGAGGTTACAACTGAAACACTCCCCTTGAGGCATTGGTAGTGTTTATAAGCTTTCTAATTATGGTTTTTGAAACCCAAGATGGGCAGGCTCCTAGGGGGTCTTGAGGCTGTTTCGGTCTTCATAATCATTTGCAGCACTCATGTTCATTGATTTCTTTTTCATGGTAGTAGAAGTCTTTTTATATTCTTTCATTATTAATTATTGGTTTGAGTGGAGGTTTAGGGACAAAGAGAGGCCCATGGATAATGGCTAAGGGAAAGAGAAAGAGGGATAAGAGGTGGATGTGGGTTGCAAAGCCAGGAGATAAGATAGTTGTT